>DRKE01000527.1 GCA_011051925.1 Deltaproteobacteria bacterium | reverse complement strand
GTCGACGAAGGTCGCCACACAGCCCTGGGGATCGGGATCACACTCGATCACCTTCCACGGATCCTCGACGAGGCCGACGATCTCCTCGTCGGGCGTTCGCTGTGGGAGGATCCGCACGATCTCGAGGCGCGAGATGGTCCTCCGTTCAGCCGAGGGGTTGTAGCACTCGCCCTGGCAGAGTCGCGCCAGGCGCTCGGGCGAGAGTGCCGAGGTCGCGTCTTCGCCACAACCGGGCTCCTGTTCGAAGGATCCGACCGCCTTCACCTGGAAGATCGGGTTGTCGGCGAGATCGACCTGGCTGCCCATCGGCGCGGGCCCGCGTCCGGGCGCGTTCAGGAGATCGAACCAGAGCAGGATGCGCGGCCCACTCGTTCCATAGACCTCCTTCCGCTGCATCGCGTCCCAGATGGCATCGCGATCGCGCCCGGCCGCGTGCACGGCGGCGAGGCCCCCGTTCAGGAAGAACGATGCACCCCGTTCGACTTCGAAGCCGCCGAGCGGCGAGGTCCGTCCGGGAACGAACTCGAAGGGGACGGGCTCCGACGGGTATTCCGGTGCGTCGAATTGATAGCCCACCGGCGTGTTCCGCATGTTTCCGAAACGCTGCTCCGTGAACTCGGTCCGGGCCACCTCCTTGTAGCCCGTTCCCGGCCGGGCGGAGTGGTTGTCGCTCGAAGCGATGAACCCGAAGTTGAATCGGAACGGTCCCCCCGTTCCGTCATCGCGACCCAGAGCCATCATGTACTGGACAGAACTCCTGGGGCGGTAGTTGAACGCGGGCTGGAAACAGTCCCGACACTGGCCGGCATCCTGCCAGTCCGCCACGGTCGTGGCGGGAACGACATTCGCTCCGCCATTGTTCGGCGCCTCGACGAAGAGCTGTCGCGCGCGCGCTGCGCGGTCGGCACATTCCTGCTTGTCGAGATTCTCGGCGAGACATCTGGCTTCGATGATCTCACCGGCGCGCCAGCAGCTCGGCAGGTAGTCCGCCGTCGGCGGCGGACAGGAAGGCTTGCCATCCGCATCGAAGACGACCTCCCGGAAGGATCGGAACTCTTCGGAGTTGCCATGTCCGGAGAAGACCTCGACGAGCCTCTGCCGGTTGGGATCGTGGTTCTCGAGAGTCAGCTGCTTGTCCCACGAAGAACCCAGGGGCGTGTAGAATCCCCAGGTCGTTCCGTGTGGAATCACGAGGGAGTCGAAGCCCCAGTCATCGAGCTTCGCGAAGAGTTCCGCCGGCGTGGAGGCCGATTCGCGGCAATCCGTGGGCAGATCGCGTACCCGGACACCCGCCGGACAGGACTTCGTCTTCGCCAATTCGGCTTGATAGGCCACGAAATCGAGCCCGCCGCGTTCGCGATCGTATAGACCATAGGCGCCCATCAGCAGGGGCGAGGGCAGCACATCGCCGATGTCCTTGACGCCGAGCGGGGCCCCGGCCGCGATCGGCCGCGTGGGGATCTCGTCGTCCTCGAGCCCACGTACGATCACGTTCTTGTGGCCGTAATGTGTCGACGGCGTCGCGCCGATCTGCGTCCATTCCCAACCGAGGTAGGTCACGAGATCGGGATTCGTTTCGGAGCCCGCCACGTCATTGCATTGTCGGATCGCGTCGATCGTTTCGGACCAACGACGGGGGGTCAGCGTGATCGCATGGTCGTTGATCGACCAGAAATCGAGCGACGAGCAGAAACGCGCGAAATCACACGCATCGGAGACCGGATGGGCGCCATCCCCGCCCGACATCGGGAGACTGAGCGTGAAGGCGTCGAAGGAGAAGGTCGAATGGACGTGAAGGTCCCCGAAGAGGATCTGCTTCGGCCGCGCGACCCCGACATCGAGAGCCGCTTCGCGAACGGCCTTCTCCTTTTCGGCGATGAATCCCGGATCGATCGCGTGGGCGGTAGGCGTTCCCGCATGGGGTACGTCTCCGAAGAGCCCCTTTCCCGCCGCATAGACGACGAGGAAGGCGAGTGCCACCACGGCGACAACGGCCAAGATGATCTTCCGAAGCATTCCGTTTCCTCCAACCCGATGCGATGTGCCGATCCGGGTACCCGATCCTAGCCCGGACCGACGCGATCCGGCTCGTCGATTCGTGGCCCGAAGGCGTTCACGATGCTACCCGATAGGAGTGTGCCGATCCCCCTCGGATGCCGGTACGCGGTGCGGGGGTGGCAGGGCCGGAGATGGCATGGCCGACGAGGGTAGCGGGGACGATGGCGACAGGGGCATGCGTGACGCCATGCGCGGCATGAAGTCACACGTCAGGACCCACGGACGGATGATCACGCGCAGCACGAGGGGACGAGGATGAACAAGGAGCAGTTCGATCGGCTCTTCGACCTGAGTGGCCGGGTCGCCATCATCACGGGGGGCAGCCGGGGAATCGGGCGATCGATCGCCGAGGGCTTCGCCCTGGCCGGAGCCCGCGTCGTGATCGCCAGCCGCAAGGCCGAAGCCTGCCACGCGACGGTCGCGGCCATCGAAGCGATGGGAGGGGAAGCGGTCGCCATCCCGACCCACATGGGGGACCTCGATCAGCTGCAGGCCCTGGCGAAGGGAACGCTGGACCATTTCGGGGCGATCGACATCCTGGTGAACAACGCAGCCAACGCCCTCGCCCAGCCCTTCCGCGAGATGACGCCCGAAGCGTGGGAGAAGTCGATGTCGGTCAATCTTCGCGGCCCCGTCTTCCTGACGCAATATTGCCTGCCCGGACTGGATCGGAGCGAACACGCTTCGGTCATCAACATGTCGAGCGCGGGGGCGTTCCTGCTCGCACCGTATACGCATATGTACGCCGCGGCGAAGGCCGCCCTGCTCGCCTACGTGCGTTCCAACGCGGCCGAGCTGGCGCCCCGGATCCGCGTCAACGGAATCGCACCGGGCACGATCGATACGGACATGGTACGAAACAATCCGCCCGAGATGCAGAAGGCGATGGCCACCTCGTCTCTCCTGCGGCGCGCGGCCCATCCGGATGAACTCGTCGGGCTGGCCCTCTATCTCGCCAGCGACGCCTCGAGCTTCGTGACGGGTGCGACGTTCTCGATCGACGGGGGCCTCGTTCCGCGTTGATCGGCGCCTGACGCCGCACCTCGCCCGGAGGTCGAGGTACGGAATCGATCCGATCGCGCGCCGGCGGGCGCGACGAGCGGAAGGAACCGGGGCCACCCGCCAGCCGGCCCTAGGGCGCCATCTTGCCCGGTTCGTCGAAACCATGGGGATGATAGATCCCGATGCACATGTTCTCGTGCATCCCATGACTCGTCTCTCCCGTGGAGAGTTCGAAGCGGCAGAGCGTTTCGTTCAGGATCGCGTATTGAGCGCGTTTTTCGGGAGTAGCGAGATCGAAGGTGAGCCCTTCGACCACCTCCGGACCCCGATAGTAGCCGTGTCCCCAGTCTTCCGCGGGCAGATAGCCGGTTCCCGCCGCGAGGTAGACCGTCCGGAGGGGAATGCTTTCGATCACGATGTCCTCGCCACTCTCGCCCGGAAGGACCGTGCGAGCCGATTTCATTTCACGGGTACCCGACAGATAGTCGATCTCGATCCGAGGCGTACCGAAATGGCGGATCCCGCCCGACTGGCCGAAGGCCGGCACGAAAACCGCCTCTTCGACGGTCGGATTGCCCGCATGATCGGCGTCGTACATGACCTTGAACATCCCGCGATCGAGCTGGAGGGGAATCCAGTTGTGATGGAAGCCGTGCTTGCCCTGCTTCAGGTCCTCGATCGCGATCCCCGGCGGCTCGCGTTCTCCGACGGGCCGGATTCCCCAGGAGCGATCGCGCGCGCCCTTCCAACGATCGGGCAGGACCTCGAACCGATGCCCGGCGACCTCCAGCGCCCCCGTGTATCCACCGACCTGCGCATAGCGCGAGACATCCATCATGACCCGTGCACGGTTGCGCGTGAAGGATTTCGGCTCTTCGAGAGCCGGCACGGTCCCGTCGAAACGGAGGTCGAAGGACAGACCCCATTCGTTCTCGTCGCACCGGATCCTCAGCGACCTCAGCCCCTCGAGAACCTCGATCGTGAAGGGACCGACCCGCGTATCGAGGCGATCGTGTCCGAGCGCCCGGGAGGCCCGTACGACGTGCTGCTCCGTTCCGATCGAGACCGCCGCGAAGGCATCCGTCACGCCGAGATTCGGATATTGGCCCATTCCGACGACCATGAAGAAATCGCCAGTCGAGTCATGCACATTGAAGTAGTAGCGGTCGTAGAAATTCCGGTCGCTGGTCGCGACGAAATCGAAGGTCTCCGGGGTCTGATGAGCGAGATACTCGTCCATCGGGCTGATCGGCATGCGCGAACTCCTGTGGTCTCGAAAGGGGCGTCGATTCGAGAATCTATCCCATCCGAGCCGGTCCGACGGACCCCTTCTGATCGTGCCCATCCCGACTTGGTCTCCCGCCTCGGGCGGAGTTAGACTCGACCCGGGTTCCCTTGCCATGACCCGAAATCCCAGGAAGAGCGAGTGCCCACCCGGTTGGCGCTCCGACAGGAAAGGCTCCGCGCCATGCCCGATCGCCCCGTTCTGACCGAGCTCGACGACGAAGGCGTCTTCACGATCACGATGAATCGCCCCGAGCGGCGAAACGCGATGAATCCCGAGGCCTTTCGAGCGACCGCAGCGGCTTTCGACGAAGCGCGCCGGAATCCCGCGGTCGCGACGGTCCTCCTCACCGGGGCGGGGAAGGACTTCAGCTCAGGCCTCGACCTGACGGCGCCTTCGGATGATTCGGAAGGTCCCCAGCCCTTCCATCTGTTGATGGACGCCATCTGCGCCCTCGACAAACCGCTCGTCGCGGCCGTGCGGGGCTGCGCGATCGGCTATGGCATGACCGTCCTCTTCCACTGCGACGTCGTCTATGTCGGTGAAAGCGTCCGGATGCGCATGCCTTTCGCGAATCTCGGATTGGTGACCGAGGCGGCGGCCTGCTATCTGGCGCCCCTCGTGATCGGACAGAAGCAGGCGGCGGAGCTCCTCTACACGGCGGATTGGGTCGATGCGACGCGCGCCCTCGAATACGGAATCGCCACGCGTGTGCTTCCCGACGAAGCCGTCCTGGCGGAGGCGACCGACCGGGCCCGCCAGATGGCGAGATGGCCCGTCAGCTCACTCGTCGCAATGAAGCGGATGCTCAAGTCCTTCCATACGGAGCAGGTCGCGCGAGCCCGGCGGATGGAGGACGAGGCGATGGCCCGACTCTTCGGCAGCCCCGAGAACAGGGAGGCCATCCAGGCCTTCATCGAGAAGCGGGAACCCGACTTCAGACAGTTCCGGAAATGAGTCGCCGTCGGTCGAGCCACGGAACGAATCCATGGCTCGACGGCGACGGCGACGAGATCGCGACGCGACGGGATCGCAGACGTTCAGTCGATCGCCTCGAAGCCCTTCAGGCTCTGGAACCGGGCGACATGCCAATCGGCGTCGCCGAAGAGGCCGTTCAGGACGCGAAGACGCTTGAAGAAGAGCCCTTCGTCCTGTTCGTCCGTGATGCCGATTCCCCCGAAGAGCTGGATCGCGTTCTCCTGGACGAACCAACCGCCGTCGGCCAGCTGGAGCTTGGCGGCCGAGATGTCCGCCTTTCGCGTGTCCTCGTCGGGGTTGTCCGCCTGGATCGAGGCGAGAATCGAAGCAGAGCTGCAGAGCTCGACTTCGGAGTACATGTCACTCGCGACGTGTTGGAGGGCCTGGAACGATCCGATCGGGACACCGAACTGCTCCCGTTCCTTCAGATAGGCGACGGTCCGCTCGAAGAGCTCGCGCACCTGCCCCAGGCCTTCCGCGCAGGCGGCCGCGGCACCCCGATCGATGGCCTTCTCGATCGAGGGGAAGGCTTCTCCCTCCCGACCCAGCAGCCGATCGGCCCCGACTTCGACCCCATCGAGACGCAGAACCGCCGTTCGCTGTCCGTCCATCCCGGGAACCCGGATCCGCGTGAGTCCCTTCGCTTCTCCATCGATGACGAAGAGCGACAGGCCGGCCTCGTCGAGCTGGCTTCCGCCCGTCCGCGCGACGACGATGATCTGATCCGCGGCATGGCCGTTCAGGACCCAGACCTTCTCGCCTGAAAGCGTCCAACCCCCGCCCGATTTCTCGGCGCGGGTCAGGCAATCGGAGGGGTTGTAGCGACTCTGGGTCTCGGCATAGGCGAAGGCGAGCGAGGTCCGGCCCTCGATCATGGGATTCAGCCAGGCCTCGCGCTGGGCATCGTCGCCGAGATCCGAAAGGATCCCGCCCGCCAGGACGGCGGAAGCGATGAAGGGCTCGGGAACGAGACCGCGCCCCAGCTGTTCGAGGATGATCGCGAGGTCGACGAAGCTGCCTCCGAAGCCACCCTGCTCCTCGGGGATCGCGATCGCGAGCCAGCCCTGTTCGGCCATCTTCGCCCACATCTCGGGCTCCCAGCCGCGCTCGGTTTCCCGCAGCTGCCGGAATCGGCTGACCGGCGATTCGTTCGCCACGAATTTCGCGGCCTGGTCCATGATCATCTGCTGTTCTTCGGTGAGATCGAAATTCATCGTTTCATCCTCTGTCTCTTGTCGCTCGCGCTTCCGTCAGGCGCTTCTGTCTCTCGAACCCGGGCGCTGGTATCAGGCGCTCGGAAGCCGGAGCAGATGCTTCGCGATGATGTTCTTCTGGATCTCGTTGGATCCGCCGTAGATGGTCGCCGCACGCAGGTAGTTGAACTGCGAAGCCACCGCCTGCTGATAGCTCGGCAGGGCCTCTTCGGGCGAATCGAGCCAGCCCATGGCATTGTGTCCCATCGCATCCATGCAGAGTTCCGAAACCTCCTGCTGGAGTTCGGTCCCGACGATCTTCAGGACGGAACTCTCCGCCCCGGGCGCATGCCCCAGCTGCGCCGCCGCCAGCTGGCGCAGATTGAAGATCTCGATCGCCCGCAGGCGCATTTCCTTTCTCGCGATCCGCCGTCGGAAGTCGGGGTCATCGAAGAGCGTGGAGTTGCCGACCGCTGTCCTCTGGGCGATCTGCTTGACCTGCATCAAGCCACGCGCCGATTCGGCGATCCCTCCGATTCCGGTCCGCTCGTGCCCGAGCAGTGCCTTGGCCATCGCCCAGCCGCCATTCTCCGGCCCGACGCGATTGGCCTGGGGTACCCGCGCGTTCTTGAACCAGGTCTCCGAAAAGGCGAGCGTGCCGCCGGTCGTAAGGAAGGGCTTGACCTCGATCCCCTCCGTATTGTGGATGTCGGCGAGCAGGAACGAGATCCCCTCCTGCTTCTTGCCCTCGAAACCGGTTCGACAAAGGACGAAGATCCAGTCCGCATACTGGGCATAGGTCGTCCAGGTCTTCTGGCCGTTCAGGATGTAGTCATCCCCGTCCTTGTCCGCCCGCAGTTGGAGATTCGCCAGATCGGATCCCGCGTTCGGCTCGGAGTATCCCTGACACCAGATCTCCTCCCCCGACAGGATCTTCGGCAGGAATCGCTTCTTCTGCTCGTCGGTCCCGTACTGGATCATGAGCGGCCCGACCATGCTGAGGCCGAAGGGCGAGAGCGAGGGCGCGTTCGCCCGAACGCATTCCTCCTGGAAGATCGAGCGCCGCGCGACGTCCCATCCCGTCCCGCCGTATTCCGCCGGCCAGTTCGGCGCGACCCAGCCCTTCTCATAGAGGATCTTGTGCCATTCCATCACCTCGGCGTGCTCGAAGTTGGCACCGTCTTCGGCATGCTTCTTCATCGTCGCGGGCATCGCCTCGGCGATCCAGCTACGGACCTCTTCGCGGAATTGCTCCTGCTCGGGGGTATAGGAAAGGTCCATCTCTCATTCCTCCAGATCGGTCGCTTGAATCACGGGGGCCCAATCATAACGATCGAGACGGTACCCGGTAGCGTCCCGGATCTGACTAGAGGTCAAGGGTCCGGAATTCCCTTCCGAAGGCCCCGGAGGTCGGGAGACGGGCGCGAACGGGGCCTCGGGCGCTTCCTGCAGAGGGCGGCGTCCGATCGGAAGGCGGCCCCGACCGGAATCCGGGGCCGCCCGCCTTCCGGCTCGCGGCTCGCGCCGGGTTGCGGGTCCCGCATCGCGTCGGAAACCGATCCGCGGGACCCGATCCGCCGCGGGCCGATCTCCGGGGAACCCGCTCGACACCCGACGCCGACCCGATCGCTGGCGCTCGTCACTGACGGCCGTCAACTGACAGCTCGTCAAGAAGGCGCTGCAATCGGTGTCCCGACTTTTCAGGGTTGTCCGTTCCCCACGTTCTGGACCGGATCCGGAATTCTTTTGTTATTCGACATTTTTGGATTGCATTCCGCGTCTCCCATGCTTTGATGGATCCATATGGACATCGAACTAACACGATCGACTTCGGATTCTTCCCATCGCCAGACCGCGTGTGCCGATCGGCAGGACGGATCGTTCCCACCCCCCGGACGAGCCCGCCGATCGGATCATCAGGGAACGCGGTCGGGTTTCGCCCGGATCGGGAGGATTCGAGCGACGACGGTCGTCGCGCTGCGGACAGGAGGGGCGTCCCAATCGAAGTGGGCGCGAAGATCCCGACCCTGGAATGCGAGCACGCCGACGGCCGTCGTCGCCTCTCTCGGCGAAGTCTTCGAACGAACGATCTTCAAGGACGCCCTCCGGTTCGCATCTGCCGGAGACGAAGCGGGGAGATCTCGAGGGAGATCCCTGCGGCCAAGTTGTCCGAAGGGACAGCCGCATCAGTGGCCCCCCGTCCGGAGTGCGTCCGGGCGGGGGGCCCAGGAGGCCGAGACCTCCACGAACGCGATCCGTCCGAGTCGGCCGGCGGATGCCGGATCACGTCAGATCGTGGCGACCACACGATGGATCGCGCTACAGATCCGCGCCACGTCCTCGGCCCCGGTCACGAAGGGGGGCATCGTGTAGACGAGCCGTCCGAAGGGCCGGATCCATACGCCTTCCTCCACGAAGGCGGGCTGGACGACGGCCATGTCGACGGGTTCGTGCAACTCGACGACACCGATCGCACCGAGCACGCGCACGTCGACGACCGCGGGCAGCGATCGACAAGGAGCGAGCCCCGCCTCGAGCCACGATTCGATGGCCGCAACCCGGAGCTTCCACTCGCCCTCATCGAGGAGATCGAGGCTCGCGTTCGCCGCCGCACAGGCGAGGGCGTTGCCCATGAAGGTCGGACCGTGCATGAAGACGCCGGGATCGCCTTTCCCCAGACTCGAGGCGACATCCCGGCTCGCGAGGGTCGCGGCGAGGGTCAGCGTCCCACCGGTCAGGGCTTTTCCGAGGCAAAGGATGTCCGGCGAGATCCCCGCGTGTTCGCAGGCGAAAAGCCGGCCCGTCCGGCCGAAGCCCGTCGCGATCTCGTCGGCAATCAGCAGGACGCCGGTCTCGTCGCAGCGCTCGCGCACGCGGCGCAGGAACTCGGCCGAATAGAACCACATCCCGCCGGCCCCCTGGACGATGGGCTCGAGGATGACGGCCGCGATCTCCCCCTCGTGCATCTCGAGAAGCCGCGTGAAGTCCTCGAATTGTTCGTCCGAGCAGGGTTCCCCGAACCGGCAGGTCGGCCTTTCGGAGAAGAAGTGACGCGCGAGGGCGTCTTCGAAGAGACCATGCATCCCCGTGACCGGATCACAGACGGCCATCGCTCCGAAGGTGTCGCCGTGGTACCCGCCCCGAAGCGTGAGCAATCGGCGCCGCTGGGGTCGACCACGAGCCTGCCAGACCTGGAGGGCCATCTTGATCGCGACCTCGACAGCCACGGAGCCCGAATCGCTCAGGAAGACTCGCTCGAGACCCTCGGGAGACGACTCGACCAGCCGCTCGCATAGCCGAACGGCCGACTCGTGGGTCAACCCGCCAAACATCACATGAGGCAGCCGGCCCAGCTGGGCCTTGATCGCGGCTTCGATCGTGGGATGGCGATAGCCGTGGATGGCCGACCACCAGGACGACATCCCATCAATCAGCTCACGACCATCGTCGAGCCAGAACCGCACCCCCTCGGCTCGCTCGACGGCGAAGAGCGGACTCGCCACGGGGGGCGCGTAGGGATGCCAGACGACCTCCCGATCCCGATCGACGAGGGTTTTCATGCGGATCCTGGACCCGAAGCCATGAAATCGAGCTTAGCGCGAATCAGCCCGGAGAGATCCCACCCGGGTCGCGTATACTTCGCCCGGTCCCGTTGTCGCCCGACATCCTCGCGAGGAGATCCTGTGGACTCGCTCTCTACGTTGGCGATCGCCTTGTTCGCTTCAGTAGGCGCGGTGCTCACCGTGATCGGGTGCATCGCTCTGCATGGCGGCCCGCGTCCGCTCGGCTACTGGCTCTTCGGCTGGGCCGCGTTCCTGGGCGGTGCCTGCATCAGCCTGGGGATTCCGGAAGGCTCTTCGCTCGGCCCCGTCTCGTATTTCTTCGGCTCTCTCGTGACGCCCTTGATGGTCCTCGGAGCCCATGCACATGTCGGTCGCCCGGGACCGACCTGGGTGCTCCCGCTGGGCTTCCTGCTCGGGGTCTCGCGCCTGGCCTTCTTCCAGGCCGGGCTGCCCCTCGGCGCGGACCTGCTCGCAGGGACTCTCGAGCCGGGCTTCGCTCTCTTCGCCGCGACCACCATCTGGCGCCACTGCCCGCGCCGGAATGGAAAACGCTCGCTGACCGATTCCTTTCTCGCACTCGGCTTCGTCGCCCTCGCGATCGTCGAGGCGCTCGATGCGACGACGCATATGGTCGGTCTGCCGATTCTCGTGATGTGGGCACCCTGGTCACTCGTCGGCCTCCCCCTGTTTTCGCTCCAGGCCGCCCTCTACATCCACCGGCTCGCGGGCGCGGCGGATCGCGCGAGGGAAGCCGAAGCCTACGCGAAACGGCTGAACATCCTCGCCGAGTCGGCTCGTGATCTCATCGTGGAGGCCGATGATCGGGGAACGATGCTCTATGTGAGCGGGAACGTGGCGAGGGAGACCGGCTTTCCTGCCAGCGAGCTGATCGGCCGGAATGCCTTCGACTTCCTTGAACTCGACGAAAACTCCCCCGTTCTCCGCTCGCTCCGCGAAAAGGGGCGCATCACCGAAGATGCGGTCGCGATTTCCCTCCCCGAGACCAATCGGGTCGTCGTTCAAGACGGCTCCGAGCGCTGGTTCGAATCGACGGGCACGACCTATCGGACGGCCTCGAACGAATTGCGTATCCTGATCTTCACGCGCGACGTGACGGAGCGGCGAGCGAGAGAAAGCGCGATCGAGCGGAACGAGCGGCGACTGGCCCGCGCAGAGAGGATCGCGAGCCTCGGAAGCTGGGAATACGATCCGAAGACGAAGAAGATCTACTGCTCGACGGAGATGCTTCGCCTGTTCGGACTGCCCGGAAACCGGAACGAGATCGATCTCGCCGAGATCGAATCGATCCTGCATCCGGACGATCTCGACCAGGTCTTCGTCCGATCGAGGGAAGCGGACCGACAGAGATCCGTCTTCGAGATCGTCTATCGGATCCGACGACCGAACGATGGCGAACTCCGCTACATCCGCACGGTCGGAGAGCGCGAGTTCCGGGACGACGGAGAGCCCGGCCGCATGAACGGCGCCAGCATGGATGTCACGAAGCAGGTCGAATTGGAGAATACCCTGCGCCGGGGCGAGGAACATCTCCGGACCCTCGTCGATTCGAACATCGTGGGCGTGTTCTACTTCAAGGGCAACGGGATGATCCACGAAGCGAATGATGCCTTCCTGTCTGCCCTCGGTTGTTCCCAGGCGGATCTGCCGCTCGACTGGATGGCGATCTCGCCCGAGGATCAACCCTCCGTCGCCGATCGGACCGCTCTCAACGAGCTCGAGCAGAATGGCGTGGCATTGCCCTTCGAGAAGACCTTCCGGAGTCGGACGGGAGAGGAGATCATGATGCTGATCGGCGCGGCCAGCCTGGGGCCCCGCTTCGCCATGGCGATCGCGGTCGACTTGAGCGAACGGGTTCGCGCCGAAGCCTACATCGCGCGATACCAGAAGGAACTCGAGGAAACGATCGCCATCCGTACGAACGAGCTCATCGAATCCAGGGGAAGACTGGCGGAAGCCGATCGCCTGGCGGCGGTCGGCACCCTGGCAGCCGGCGTCGCCCACCAGATCAACAATCCGATCGGCGCCATCCTCAACAGCACCGAGTATGCCCTGCTCTGTCGAGACGACGATGACGCCCCCCGGATCTTCGAGGAGGCCCTGCAGGCGAATCTGGTCGAGGCGCGTCGCTGTGCCCGGATCGTGAAGAGCATGCTGCTCTTCTCCCGGGACGAACCGACGGCGAAATGGAGCGAGGATCTGAGCCGGGTGATTCGCCGGGCCCATCGGGCGATCGCCCCCTACGCCGAAGATCACGACTCCATCGTCCTGGTCCATACGCCGACCGAGGAGATCCGCGCCCGGATCAGCCCGATCGAGATCGAGCAGGCGATCGTGAACATCCTCCGGAACGCGATCGAGTCGCGCGAGACCAGCGTGACGATCTCCGTGACGCTCCGGCAGGTGGACAAATCGGCGGAGATCGAGATCCTCGACAACGGTCGCGGCTTCGACGACGAAGCACGCGAGCATCTCTTCGTTCCATTCTACTCCACGCGGACGCGTTCGGGCGGGACGGGCCTCGGTCTGTCCGTCGCCCATGGAATCATCACCGATCATGGCGGCGAGATCCGGATCGATTCGATTCCCGGAGAGGGCACTCGGGTCGTGATCCTGCTTCCGATCCTGGAAGGCGATTGCGATTGAATCGCAGGCTGTCGGCCCCGGGCGGACGGGAGCGACGGATGGGCGCTCGACCGCTAGCATCGGAGCCCATGGCCGATCGTGATCGCCGGAACGCGATCGCAGGGCTTTCGATTCGAAAGGACTCCAGTATGCGCTTCGACAATCGTGTCACTCGGGATCTGGGTGTCGAGATTCCCATCGTGCAGGCTCCGATGGGCTGGATTGCCCGATCCCAACTCGCTTCGGCGGTCTCGAAGGCCGGCGCGCTCGGAATCATCGAGACCTCGTCGGGAGAGCTCGATGCGATCCGGGGCGAGATCGAGAGAATGAAGTCCCTCGTCGACACGCCGTTCGGCGTGAACATCGCCCAGGCTTTCGTACGGGATCCATCGATCGTGGAATTCGTCGCCGAACAGGGCGTGCAGTTCGTGACGACATCGGCGGGCAGCCCGACGAAGTACACGAAGGCCCTCAAGGAGGCCGGTCTCACGGTCTATCACGTCGTCCCGACCCTTCGAGCGGCCTTGAAGGCGGTCGACGCGGGCGTCGATGGCCTGATCGTCGAAGGGGGCGAAGGGGGCGGATTCAAGAACCCGAGCCCGGTGTCCAGCCTCGTGCTGCTTCCCCTCGTCCGATCACGCGTCGATGTGCCGATCATCGCGGCTGGCGGAATCTGCGATGGCGTTTCGATGGCCGCGGCCTTCGCGCTCGGTGCCGAGGGTGTGCAGATGGGAACCCGCATGGTGTCGGCCCTCGAATCCCCGGTCCACGAAGGATGGAAGAACGCGATCGTTTCGGCCGCCGAGACGGATACCGTCTTCATCCGGACGGAGGGTGGCCCCGCCTTGCGAGCCCTGCGAACGGAGCGGAGCGAGCGGCTGGCTGCGGGAGACGGAAACGCCATGCAGGGTCTCGCCGCGGGGGTTTCCGCCGTCTATTTCGAAGGCAAGCTGGAGGAAGGCGTGGCCCTCACGGGCGAGGTCGCGGGCCGGATCGAGAAGGTCCAGCCCGTGGCGGAGATCATTGCCGACACGGTCCGGGAATTCGCGGAAGCCGCCGGGCGACTGGCTTCACAGCTCGTGGATTGAACGGGCGCCCGATCGAGCATGGCTGATTCCCGCCCGCAAGGCGTCGAGCTCGATCCCTCGGACCTTTCCCCGACCGCCCTGCGAGGTCTCGTCGAGGAATTCGTCTCGAGGGAAGGCACGGATTACGGACCCGGCGAATGGAGCCTTGAAGAGAAGGTCGAGCAGGTTCTCGATCAGATCGGGCGCGGTGAGGCCCGCATCGTCTTCGATCTCGAACTCGAGACCGTCGGCATCGTCCCGACGAGCGGATAGGCGACCGGGGCGCTTCAGGAATCAGGAACGACCTTCGGAGGAGACCGGGATCGCCAACGTGGCTGGCCTCGCGATCTCCTGTCGCGCCTCCGCCTCCGCCTCCGCCTCGAGCTTCCGGAAACGTCTCCAGATCACGAAGACGAGCGTGCCCAATGCCGCCAGGGGCAGGATGGACATGAAGATCGTCGTGAGGAGAAACGCCGCCGCATTCTCCTCGTCCCGCCCGGCAGTGCAGACACTGCAGGCTCGGGCGAGCGACGGCAACAGCGGGAGCGCCCAGGCAGCGACCGCGGAGCCCATGAAGAGCCCGCGCCAGCGCATTCGGCAAGCCGGGGCCAGGAAGCCCGATACGCGGCTCAAAGGTAGACCCTCCAATAGATCATCGGCCAGGCGCCGACGACGAAATACCAGAGGACGGCCGCCGTCGCGAGCTGGCTCGGCTGGAGCCACCCGCCCTGCAATCGCCGCAGGGATTGGACGAGCAGACCGATCGCGACGATCGCGTGCAACGCATGGGTCCCGACGATCAGATAGAAGAAGCTCCCCAGGATCGACGAGGTCATCGTGAGCCCCTGGGCGATCATCGAAACCCACTCCCAGCCCTGGAAGACCACGAAGAATCCACCGAGTCCGATCGCCGCGAGCAGCGGCATCCGGGCGGAGCGTCGATCGACCGTGAACCTGCGTTGCGCGACGAAGAGGAAGACGCCCGACAGGAAGAGCGCCGCCGTATTGAAGGCCGTCTCTTCGAAGGGCAGGCGCGGCTGGTCAGGGGGCGGCCAGATGGCGGCCGAGGCACGCACGATCGTGAACGCGCTGACCATGCCCGCGAAGAGCATGATCTCGGTCAGGACGAAGAGGCTCATTCCCAGGACGCCATTCGAGATGACGCGTGGCTCGCCGTGTTCCTGACGGACGAGGCGAACCGGAGGGGGGTAGGAACCCGCGCTCATGAGGCCGACTCCCCGGCGCCCTGCGCGCTAGTGGTGCTCCGATTGACCATGATGACCCGATTCCGCTTCGTGATCGCCGCCGTGTCCGTGGCCGAGATCCAGCTCACCAGCCTGATAGGCCGCCTCCGTGGCGATCCAGGCCGGCTTCTCCCAATTCCTTCCATGCTCCTTCATCACGTCCGGCGCACTTCCGGCGAAGAAAAGCAGCATGAAGACGAGCGTCGTGGTCACGAGGTAGACGACGTATCTCGGTGTCAGATTGATGTGCATGAAGTTGACCGCGACCAGGTAGGCCTTCACCAGCGCGATCCCGAACGCGGTCAACAACGTGATCCACTTGATCCCGATCATCGGACCCAGGACCGAGACGATGAGCAGGACGAGCAGGATTGCCCAGATCTTCACGTAGAAGGATGGCTCGTGATGTTCTTCTGCTGTCATGACTTGGCTACCTCGCCTTCCTGTACGTGTCGCGCTCTATTTCGCGATGTAGAGAAGGGGAAAGAGAAAGATCCAGACGATGTCGACGAAATGCCAGTAGATGCCGATGATCTCGACCCGATGGAGATCCTCGTTTCTCTTCGCGGTCTGCGCGACGAAGAGCATGATGATCATTCCCGCGATCACGTGGAGCGCGTGGATCCCGGCCGCGGTGTAGTAGAACGACCAGAACGTGTTGGCCGTGATCGTCATCCCATGGGAGATCTCGCTGGTCCATTCGAAGGCCTTGATCGTCAGGAAGACGAGCCCCCCGCCGGTCGTCATGTAGAGAAAACGGGCCGCCGTCTTTCCGTCGCCCCGCTCCGCTGCCTGGTGCGCCAGGACGGCGAAGAGGCTCGACGTGAGCAACACGAACGTATTCGTCGCGCCGATCATCGTGTTCGTGTTGGCGGCATATTCGGCCCACTCGCCATGAGCGATCCGGTGCATGATGTACGACCCGAGCAGGCCGCCGAAGATCACGATCTCCGACGCGATGACCCACCATACGGCCAGACGCGGCGTGGGCATCCCGGCAGCGCTTCGCGTCGTTGCAATCGGTCTCGCAGACATCATCGACTCCCATCCTGGAGGCCCCGACGAAACCGGACCTCCGATTCATTCACTCTGTGCTGGCTCCAGGCTCCCACCAGCGATTCCAGACTCCATTTCGAACCGGGTCGCGCTAGGCGGGCTCGTTCTGTGGCCAGTAATCCTCTTCGTGGTCCGGATGACTGTATTCGTAGGGCCCGCGATAGCAGGTCGGAAGTCCTTCGGGCCAGTTTCCGTGCGGCGGCGGGGACGCGGCCGTCCATTCGAGCGTGCTCGCCCTCCACGGGTTCTTGCCCGCGGCGGGTCCCGACATCCAGCTCTTGATGACGTTGTAGAAGAAGATCAGCTGGGCCCCCAACATCACGCAAAGCGAAATCGTCGCGAGCTGCCGCAGATCCTGCATCCACGGGAGGGAGAGTTCGGGAAAGTTCTGGTAGTCGTAGATCCGACGGTGCTGTCCGGCAGCACCGAGCACGAAAAGCGGCAGGAAGATCAGGTTGAACGGGATGATCGTCAGCCAGAAATGCAGCTTTCCGAGATTGTCGTTCATCATCTTCCCGAACATCTTCGGGAACCAGTGGGTGAACCCCGCGAAGGTGCCGATGATCGCGATCGGATAGAACGTGTAGTGGAAATGCGCGAGCACGAAATACGTGTCGTGCATGTAGATGTCGTTCCCGCTCGCGCCCAGGAAGATGCCCGTGATCCCGCCGATCAGGAATTCGAAGATGAAGGCGAGGGCCCAGAGCATCGGCGTCTTGAACGTGATCGACCCGCCGTAGAGCGTCGCGATGTAGACGAACATCATTTCGGCGATGGGAACGGAGATCAGCAGGGTCGTGACCGTGAAGACGTTCGCCATGCGCGGATCGATTCCCGCGACGAATTGATGATGGGCCCAGACCGTGAAGGAGAGAACACCCGTCCCGATCGCCGTATAGAGAACGGTCTTGTAACCGAAGAGCTTCTTGCGGGAGAAGACCGTCATGACGTCCGCGACGATGCCCACGGCGGGCAGGAGCACGACGTAGACCTCGGGATGCCCGAAGAACCAGAAGAGGTGCTGCCAGAGGATCGGGTCCCCGCCGCGATCCGGATCGAAGAAGGCCGTACCCAGCTGTTGGTCGAACATCATCATGATCCCGCCGGCGAGCAGCGGTCCGACCGAAAGCATGAAGAGGATGCTCGCGATGACGATCATCCAGACGACCATCGGGATGTCCCACATCTTCATGCCGGGTGCACGACTGTTCATCGCGGTCGTGATGAAATTGATCCCGCCGAGCAGGAAAGCCACGAATTCGAGCGCGACCGCGAGAATCCACATCGTCGAACCGATTCCGGTCAGACTGTATTCGGCCTTCGTCGAAAGAGGCGGGTAGGCGGTCCATGCGCCACCGAAGGCGCCGCCCTCCACGAAGAACGACGCCAGGATGATGATCGCCGAGAGCAGGAAGATCTGATAGCTGAGACGATTGACCCTCGGAAAGACCATGTCGTCCGCGCCGATCATCAGGGGGATGAGGTAGTTGCCGAAGGCGGCGATCAGGACGGGCATCGCCACCCAGAAGATCATGATCGAGCCATGGCTCGTGACCAATGCGTTGTAGTCTGCCGGCGTGACGACACCCCAACCCGGAACATTGATGCCCGGGAAGGCGAGCTGCATCCGGAAGGCGTAGGCGAAAAAGCCGCCGATCACCGCCATGAACATGCCCGTGAACATGTACTGCATCGCGATCATCTTGTGGTCGAGCGGGAAGATGTATTTCTCGCTGAAACTCATCTCGTGATGGCCACCGTGATCTGCGTGTCCATCGGCGTGTTCGACCGGAATCGACTCAGCCATGTCTTTCTCCTCGGGATCCGAAGCGCGCGGGGCGCGTGGGTCTTCGGGCGGCCTTCCGCGGCCTTTGCGTCCGACTTTGATGCCTCGTTCTTCCGGATTCCGCCGGGCGTCCCGCTCCGACCGGAATCCCCTCCGCCCGGTGCTAGCGGGCGGCCAATCTCGTTCTCTCCGACGCCGACTCGTCCTCGACCCCGGCCGCGACGGAGAGCGGGGAGTTCTCGGCGATCCAGGCGGCATGCTGCGCCCGGTCCTCGACGATGAGCCGCGCCGGCATCAGGCCATGGCCGATTCCGCAGATCTCGGCGCATTGGATGCCGAACTCGCCCGCCAGGGTCGGCTCGAACCAACCCGTGATGACCCGGCCCGGAATCGCATCCTGCTTCAGGCGGAAGGCCGGTACCGAGAAATCGTGGAGCACGTCGAGTGCTTCGAGCTTGTAGTGGTAGAGCGTGTCCTTGGCGACGTGGAGTTCGTTGATCGTGACGATGTCGTCGGCGGTATCGAGAACGTTGTCCGGACCCGGATGGACGAAGGTCCAGGCCCATTGCTGGGCGATGACCCGAACGGTCGAGTTCGCCTCGGGCAGATCCTGCTTGACGTCGTACCAGACGTTCACCGCCATCACGACGATGATGACGTCGAAGAGGAGAATCGGGACGTGGGCCCGATGGATCCACTTCATGTACTGATGTTCGGTCCCCGTGATGTACTTGGCCGGCGTGCCTTCCCGCTTCTTGAAGCGGAAGATGAAAGAGAAGAAGAGGAAGCTCGCGATCAGGAAGGGGACACCGACGAGCAGCGTGATCACGTCGAAGAGACGATCGATGTCGGCAGCATAGGTCGAGGCTTCGGGAAGTACGGAGTTCAGGATCATGGGATCGCCTTCTGCATTTTTCCGGCCGTTAATCCGGTCTTCTATCCGGTGGCTCTGGTTTCCGGCTGCTCGAGCGGCTCGCTACCCGCGGCTCTCAGAGAATGATGAACGCGAATACGACCGCGATGAAACCCAGCACGCCGGCCATCGCGAGCGCGAAGAGGCGGTTCGCCAGCTCTTCGGCCGACGGATTCTCGGGTTCGACGTGTTCGGCATCGGACATTTCTGGACTTGCTCCACCCGACCCGACCCATCTGGGCAGCGGCGTCGGTTGCTGGGACATTCGGATTGCGGACTCGTGCCTTCTGCTTTCTTGCTGTCTTCTGTTTTCTACTACTTCTTCTTCAGACTCTTGATGTAGGCGACGACGTCACGAATCGCGTCGTCGTCGGGCAGCGTCGCGACCATGCCGATCATCGCCGGTCCGAGCGTGTCGCCCGGTCCGTTTCCCCGGATTCCGCTCTTGTACTTCTCGATCGACGAGATGAGATACCAGTCGTTCAGATCGACCAGGGGCGGCGCGCCCATCTGGGGATTTCCGCCCGCGTCCATCCCATGGCAGGCGCTGCAGACGGCGTAGTAGCCCTGCCCCCTGGCGACGTCACCCGAGTGGGCGACGGTCTCGGCCGTATCCGTGGGCTTCATGCTGGCCACGTAGGCGGCCACCGCCTCCCGATCCTCTTCGGTCCGGAGCCATTGGGACATCGGATACATGCGGAGTCCGCCCCGATCTCCCTGGTGGAGACCGCGGATTCCCGCCCTGAACTTCTCGAGCTGAGCCTTGACATACCATGCCGGGAGCCCGGCGATCGCCGGAGCGAGGGCCGCCTGGTTCCCACTTCCATCGGCCCCGTGGCATTGGGTACACAGAGCATAGAGCTGCTCGCCCCGCACGAGCTCCGGACCCGAGTCCTCGGCGACCGCGAGACCCGGAAGTCCGATCGCCGTGGCCATGCAGCTGAAAAGAGCGGTCGTCGTCAACGTCGTGATGAATCTGGCGAGCAAGGTCGTCCCTCTTCTCGAGTGTCTCTTCGTGTTGTGCGCGAGCGAACCAGTCGATTCGATGCGCTCGTCGGGGGCCTGGATCGCGGATCCGTTCGCCTGCTCTCCGGCGCCCGCGGCGAACGCTACGACCGTTCGCGAGTTAGCCCATCGTTCTCTTCTTCGTCAAGTGTCCGTCGAGTCTTCCCCGGGCCCCAACGAGCCCTCATCGGTTCCTGGCGTCGCCTTCCTCGGGCCCGACGTGTGCCTGGACTCCATCGGTCGACCGGACGCCGAGCATAGCGTCACGGCGTCTCCCGGGGTGGGTTTTTGTCGCCGATCCGGCCACCCGAGCGCAACGATTCGCTGCAGGACCGGGGTTCTCTCCTAGACGGCTGCGGGATTGAACGGATAGAGAAGCAGATAGATCACGACGCCCGTGACCGAGACATACATCCAGACGGGCCAACCGACCCGCGCCAGTCGCCGATGTCGATCCCGCTCGCCCCGCAGCCCCAGCCAGATCAGGCTGATGGCGAAGACCGGAACCGTCATGGCCATAAGAACGTGGGAGGCAAGCAACACGAGGTAGGCCGTTTTCGCCCACCCCTCGGCGTTGAAGGTCGTGTTCTCGAAGTTTCGCGACACCTTGTGGGCCACGTAGAGAAGCAGGAAGAGACTCGATACCGCGAAGGCCGCCATCATCACGATACGGTGGCGTGCGACCTCACCCCGCCGGGCCAGCCGTCGGCCGACGACGAGCAGCACCGTCGCCGTGGCGTTGAGACTCGCGTTGATCGAGGGAAGAACCGAAAAGTCCATGTTCATCGGTGCCCTGGTCGCCTCGAGAGGAGACCGTCCGAGCCCGCCCCGCCCGGCTCCGTGCTTCGGGTCCCGGGCGGCGGCAGGGAAATGGGGAATCAGAGGATTCGAAGCGCCCGCTCGAAGAGCCCGACCGTGGTCGCGTGGAGCAGATCGCCCATCTGACGATCTGCGCGCCCCGCGCAGGCGCGCGCATGGGTTCCCTCCAGGATGATGCCGAGCCGATAGCACGCGAGGACCTGGTACCAATCGATCGAATCCGGTTTCCGGGCCGAGTGTTCGAGGTAGTGGCGTGTCAGTTCCTCCGCATCCGGCAGGCCGTCGAGGTAACCGAGGGTGTTTCCGAGCGGGGTGTTGCCCTCGGAATCCGGCCATGTGGCGATCAACGCGCCGAGATCGAGCAGCGGATCCCCGACCGTCGCCAGCTCCCAGTCGACGATCGCCGCGAGTTCCGGCCCCGAATACGAGAACATGACGTTGGCGATGTGGTAGTCGCCGTGCAGGATTCCCGGCTGGAAATCCCGGGGACGATTGGCCTCGAGCCAGACGGCGATCCGGTCGACCCCTGGAATCTCGGGCCCCGGATAGCCCTCCATCTCTCCGTAACTCTCGAGCTGGCTCTGCCAGCGGGAGACCTGGCGTTCGAGATAGCCCTCGGGCCTTCCGAATCCCTCGAGTCCGACCGCGACCGGATCGAGCGCGGCGAGGGCCGCGATTCCCTCGGCCATCGCGAAGCCCATGTCCCGCCGAACATCGCGATCGCCCGCATGCAGTTCCGGCAGGCCGGTCGTCGCATTGAAGCCGTCGACCGGTTCCATCAGATAGAAGGCCGCGCCCAGAAGGGTCTCGTCCGGACAGGCCGCGATCAATTCGGGATGAGGTACATCCGTTCCCTTGAGCGCGCCGAGAACGCGCGCCTCCCGGCGCATCGTTTCGTCGCTGTTCGCCCGCTTGTGGATCGGCGGCCGACGCAGCACATAGTGGCGGCCTCCCCGTTCGAATCGGATCAGGATGTTCTGCGTCCCACCGGTCAGCTTGTCGACGAGACCGATCTTTCCGGGCGGAAGTCCCTGATCGTCCATCCAATCGTCGAGGATCTCGAGATCGACGCCCTCGATCCCGCCTCTCCCGTCCTGGTCCATGCTCTCCTTCCGATCGTTGCGACACGGTTCGTCCGGAAGACTCTACCACCTCGGGGAGACCCCGTGGAAGCCGCTTCCACGCCGCGGTGTCGACCCCGGAAGGCGCTACGCTGCCGGCCCCATGACCTCCCCGGAGTCCATCGCGACGGTTTCCCCCTGGCGCCAGTCCATCCTCGATCGGCTGGACGCGACCGGGCGCTATCCGACCTGGGTGCTCTTCGCAGCCCTGGCGGGCATGTTCTCCACGACCTTTCCGATCACGATCCTGGCGGTTTCCCTGGAACCCATCGCGAAGGAGTTCGGCGCGGCCGAGACCACGATGGCCTGGGTGATCTCGGGGCCCATGCTGCTTTCGGCCGTGACCTTCCCGATCCTCGGCAAGCTCGGGGATCTACGCGGCCATCGCATCGTCTTCCTGCTGGGCATCGGCCTTTCGACCCTGATCGCGATCCTGACGGCCTTTTCCTGGAACGCGGCCTCCCTGATCGGCTTCCGCACCCTCGCGGCGATTCTCGGCGGGGCGACCCAGCCCTCGGCCATGGCCCTGATCTTCCTCGTCTATCCCCCCCACGAGCGGGTCCGCGCCATGGGCTGGTGGACGATGACGACCGCCGCCGCCCCCGCCCTGGGCCTGATCGCCGGTGGCCCCCTGGTCGATCTCTTCGGTTGGCGGATCGTCTTCTTCTTCCAGGCGGGCTTGAGCGCCTTCGCCCTGATCGTCGCCTGGATGATCCTGCGCGAAACACCCTCCAAACGCGTCCGATTCGATCTGGGCGGAACCGTCACCCTGGCCCTCGGACTCGGCGGCTTCATGTTCGCGCTCGGCAGTCTCCGCGACTTCGACGCGACCTCCCCCGCCCTTCCCGTGAGCGTGCTGATCGGCGTTCTCGCGCTGGCCGCCTTCGTCGCCGTCGAGCGCAGGATCGAGGCTCCCCTGCTCCCCCTCGAATTCTTCGGTTCGAAGAATTTCAGCGCCACTCTCCTCACCAACGCCTGTACGAGCGGGGGATACATGGGCGCCTTCCTGATCGCCCCCTTCTTCCTCTACGACCTCGGGTTCTCGGCGACGGCGGTCTCCTTCATCATCCTGATCCGCACGGCGACCCTCATGCTCAGCTCTCCCGTCGGTGGCTATCTCGGCCAGCGCATGGGCGAGCGCTGGGCCACGCTCCTGGGATGCGGGTGCATGACCGTCGGACTGCTGCTCGTGGCCTGGGCCGCCTGGATCCAGGACGTCCCCCTCTTCGTCCTCGGCCTCGTCGCCCAGGGAGCGGGACACGGACTCAGCCAACCCTCGATCGCGTCGGCGATCTCCCATTCGGTTTCCGAAGCCGATCTCGGCATCGCTGCGGGCGCGAATCGACTGATGGGACAGGGTGGTGCGGCCTTCGGCATCACGATCCTGACCCTCGCCTACGGCGGGATCAAGACGCCCGAGGCCTTCGCGACGGCCTTTCTCGCCGGCGCCGGATTGTCGGCGCTCTCGATCGCGACCGCGCTCTTCATGGGAACCGAGCGCGTCGTCCTCGAGCACCACGCGGCCGCCACGTCCTGATTCCCGCGCCACGACGACCCGCGTCCGCCCCGCGTCCGCCGGAAAGCGCTCACGGTCGGTCCGGTCCGTGACTCACGCCGGACGGGCGTGAAGCCGCTCGATCTCGAGGCTGCGATAGCCTTCGTGGAATCCCGCCCGAAGAAAGACCGGGGCCAGCGAGGAAGAACGCGCGGGCTCGCCGTCGATCTCTTCGATCCGCAGTCCTCCCGGACCGAGTCGGCCCATGTCGCGGACGAGCGCTCGCACGCCCCGTTCGAGACGCGCACCCGGATCGCCGCAGGCGTCCGGATCCGGCACGAACGTCGAGACCCTCTGGCCACCCCCGTCGATGAACAGACAGGGCGTGCCGTCGACGAACACCACGGCCGCGCCCACGGCTCGGCGAGGCCGGCCGCGATCGCGGCGCGTCGGCGGCCATTCGAAGAGCGCACCGTGCGGTTGCGCCGGATCGGTCGCCGCCAGCAGGACGGCATCCGCCTCGTCCCTGGTGGATGTCCGCAGCGAACGAAGGCGATCGACTGCGCCGGGGATGGCGAATTGCGCGCTCGTCAGGCCGAGCGCGAAATGTCCTCTTCGAACGCGGCCTGCCTCCTCCATCTCCCGAAGAACCGGATAGATCGAGGAGAAGCCGCCGGATTCCGATTCGATCGCCAATGCCTCCCGCGAGACGATGCCATGTCTGGCCAGGTAGAGTCGGGTTCTCTCGTGGAGGCGTTTCGTCCGAGGCGGAGAACCGACGAGCAGACTCGAAACCAGCGACCAGCGACCGGCGGTCGCCGATGGCGGTACCCGCCGCCCTCTTCGCCGATGGGCCGGCGAGCGGAGGGCCCGGGCTCGAATCGGAGCGAAGGTGTCGTTGGTGACGAGCCCCCGCCAGACCAGCTCCCAGAGCACATCGAGAAAGGCGCCCTCCGATCGGGCGGGAACGTTCTTGACGAGATCCGCATGGAAGGAAGCTCCCCTTTCTTCCAGGGATTCGAGCAGGACGCGGGAGACCGGCGCCAGATCCGGGGGGATGGGAGCCGGCTCGAGGAGGGACGCGATCCGATCCCGGCGGTAGATCGCGATCCGGCCGTCCTTGCCCCCGAGCGGATGACACCCGACCCAGACGAGTTCGCCC
>DRKE01000526.1 GCA_011051925.1 Deltaproteobacteria bacterium | reverse complement strand
GCGGATCGAACGCAGCGGGGAACTCGACCTCACGTCCAACCCCGTCCACTCGATCCTTTCGGGCCCGGTCGGTGTCGGGTCGGCCGGCTGGCCATCTCGCGCTCGCGGAGTGGAACCGCGGACCCCGACCGGGCTCGAGGTCACCCCGCTTCTCGAGCTCGAGGAACGCAATGGCTTCACGATCCTCGATTTCGAGGGGGACCGCATGGAGGCCCGCCTCATGCGATGTCCCGAGGGCTATGTCTCGCCCGCCCGGCTCGACCTCGAACTGGCCAGCCGGCTCGAACTCGGCTGAAACGAATTCTCCGACGGGTCCCGCCCAGGATGGACCCATCCGGAGGAACGGAACCCGCGCGAAACGAAGAACGAAAGAAGACGAAGCGATCGCGACGAGAGACGAGAGGAGAGGGAAACCCCATGTCCCAGACCGAAAGCCGCCGGGCCCTGCGCGAATTCATCGAGCTCCTGAAGGAAGTCGACGAGCGTTGGGCCGGCCCCGAATGGAACCTGCAATCGGACGATGACGTCGCCGAAGCCCACCGTGCCCTGATGCACATGGTCGAAGGCGGGATCGGAAGCTTCTTCGAATACACGCCCGAAAGGCCGCGCTTCTACCGGATCGTCAGCCCCTCCCGGAAGTTCACGGGTGACAACGGCGACGCGATCTATCACGATGCCCCCCTGCGCGATGACCTCCGCTATCGCATCCGCGGAAGGATGGCCGGCGCCGTCTATGTCTCGTTCACCCTCGAACTCGACACGACCGACGGCAGCATCGCCCGGAAGACGGGCGGCGTCCTGAACGACACGATGTTCGACGTCGCCGACGACGGAAGCTTCGAGATCTTCCTGGGCGGCGAGGCCCGCGATCGGAACTGGCTGCCCCTCACGACCGGCGCCTCGCGCGTCACGAGTCGGCACTATTTCGAAGAAGAGGACTGCGTCGCGGCGGACCCGACCCGGAATCTCGCACTCGAGATCGAATGCCTCGACGAAACGCCTCCGCCCCCACGCCCGGATGACGCCTCGGTGGCCGCCGGGATCCGTCGCGCGATCCGCTTCGTGAGGAGCCGGACCCTCGAGATGCCTCCGATGAGCGAAGCCGAGCAGCCCCCATTCGTATCGCGGATCCCCAACCGGTTTCCGGCTCCGGTCACCCCCGGCGATTTCGGGCTGGCGGCCTTCGATGCCGCCTACTCGATGGCCCCCTACGTGATCGGACCGGACCAGGCGCTCGTGATGCGTGCCCGGTGGCCCGAATGCCGTTTCGCGAACGTCTGCCTCTGGAATCGATTCCAGCAGACCTATGACTATGCGAACCGGACCGTCTCGTTGAATCGCACGCAGGCCCGCCTCGAGGACGATGGGAGCGTGCGCATCGTGATCGCCCACCGCGATCCCGGTGTGGCGAACTGGCTCGATACGGAAGGGCGCCCCTTCGGCGTGGTCTTCTGGCGATTCATGTTGCCGGAAGGGGAGATCGCGACACCGACCGCAGAGGTCGTTTCGTTTTCGGCACTCCGATCGGACCCGTCGTCGGGGTAGGAAGACGGCAGGATCGCTCCTCCTTCCGGGTCGATTGGCCACAGGTCCGCTCCCCTCGCGACGTCAGCGCGCCTCTCCCCGGAATCCCGGCCGATCCGGGCAGGCATGAGCTGCTACGCTCGCCCGCCACGATGGGACTCGAGATCGATCGCGACCGCTTCGGCCCTGCCGATTTCCGCCGCTTCAATACCCGCCTCGAAGATTGCCTGCAGGTCCTCGAAGGGCTGCTCGCACGCCCGGATTTCGGAAGGGGCGCGGCATCGGTCGGGGCCGAACTCGAAGTGGCCCTCGTCGATGCCTCGGCCCGTCCGCTTCCCATGAACCTCGAGATCCTCGAAGAAACCCTCGATCCCCGGATGACCGTCGAACTCGACCGGTTCAATCTCGAGTGCAACCTCCGACACGGTCCCCTGGCCGGTCGCCCCTTTTCGGCCCTGCGCAGCGAGCTGGAAGAGGCCCGAAGGGAACTCGGTCGCGCCGCAGCCCTGCATGGCGGACGCCCGGTCATGATCGGAATCCTGCCCACCGTCCGCGCCGAGGATCTCGGCCCGAAGGCGATGACCGATACGCCACGCTACCGGGCCCTCGCGCTCGCCATCCGCGAAGCGAGACGCGCGCCCTTCCACCTCGACATCGACGGCGAGGATCCGCTCGTACTCGACTGCGAAGGCGTCACCTTCGAGGGCGCCGCGACCTCCCTGCAGATCCATCTCCGGGTCGACCCCCCTTCCTTCGCCTCGCTCTTCAACGCGATCCAGATTGCCACGGCGCCCGCCCTCGCGGCCGCCGCGAATTCCCCGACCTTTCTCGGTCACCGCCTCTGGGCCGAAACCCGAGTCGCACTCTTCAAGCAGGCCGTCGACGAACGGGATGCCCAGACGAAGCGGAATCAGCGGATGCCCCGGGTCGGGTTCGGAACCCACTGGATCCGGGAGGGTGCTTTCGAGCTCTTCCGTGAGGCCGTCGACGTCTTCCCCCCGCTTCTGCCCATCCTCGACGAAGAAGATCCCCTGGCGTGCCTCGAGGCGAAGAAGATCCCACGGCTCCGCGAGATCCGGCTCCATCAGGGAACGGTCTGGAGCTGGAACCGTCCCGTCTATGACCCGGCAGAGGGGGGGCACCTCCGGATCGAGATCCGCGCCCTGCCCTCGGGCCCGACGATCACGGACATGCTCGCCAATACCGCCTTCATCCTGGGGGTCGCCTTCGGCCTCCAACCCGGGATCGAAGCCCTCACCCGCCGTCTCGATTTCGAAGCTGCCCACCGCAATTTCTACCGTTCGGCGCAGAACGGACTCGATGCCGAATTGATCTGGCCGGATGGACTCAGCCGGATTTCCGCACCCGACGATCGCATCCGGGCGGCAGACCTCGTTCGTCGCCTCGTCCCGATCGCCCGGACCGGGCTTCGCGCGAGAGGGGTCGATCCGGAGGAGAGCGATCCCCTTCTCGAGATCATCGACGAACGGGCCCGGACGGGTCGAACCGGCGCCGCATGGCAGCGGGAAGCGCTCCGGGCCATCGCGCCGGGCCCGCCCACCGGAGACGCACTGACCGGGATGCTGGAGCGCTACATCACGCTTTCCGATCGGGACCAGCCGGTTCATCTCTGGCCCCCCGGATGTCGGCCCGGGTCCCGCGAGCCGCTCCGATGACGATCGGATACAGGAGCACCGAATGAAGCTGATGAGCCCGGAGAAGGACGCCGCCTCGTCCCTCCGGAATCGGGAATGGGGGGTCGATCTGGACGCGCCCGATCTCCCCACCAGCGAGATCGGGTTTCTTCGCGAACTGGGTGGACCGACCCTCCTCCATCTTCGCGGTGCCGACGGGACACGCACGCGTGTGGTGACGACGCTCCTTCACGGCAATGAGCCCTCGGGCCTGCGGGCCATCCATCGCTGGCTTCGAGAGGCCCGACGGCCCGCGACCAACGTGTTGTTCTTCATCGCACGGATCGACGCGGCGTTGCGGGAACCGCCCTTTTCCGTGCGCCATCTCCCGGATCGACGGGATTTCAACCGCTGCTTCCGGCCACCCTGGTGCGACGAGGAGGGGCGACTCGCCAGGGAGGTGCTGGACCGGATCCTGGCCGTCGGACCGGAATGTCTGGTCGATCTCCACAACAACACGGGTCACAACCCGGCCTATGGCGTCGCTGTCCGGATCGACGTGACGAGTCTCGCCCTGATCTCGCTCTATGCCGATCGAGTCGTCCATGCCCCCCTCGCCCTGGGAACCCTCGTCGAGGCGACGATCGACCATTTCCCGAGCGTGACGATCGAATGCGGTCGATCGGGCGATCCCGCCGCCGACGAGACCGCCTATCGCGGCCTTGCAAGGACGCTCGAAGAGGACGACCTGCACCTCGAGGCCTTCGATGGGCCGATGAGCGTTCTCGAGGATCCGATCCGGGTCTGCGTCACGGACGCGGCTGGCCTGGCCTTCGGCGAGGCCCCGGACGCAGACGCCGACCTGACGATCTCGGCCGACATCGATCGCCACAACTTCGAACGCCTGTCGCCCGGCACCCCGATCGGCTGGATCCGTCCCGGCTCGGCATGGCCTCTCGACGCACGCCGACCGGACGGCACCGAATGCTCCCATGAAATGTTCCGGACGCGCGAGGGGATCCTGGAGACCCGTTTCGAATTCATTCCCATCATGATGACGACCCGACCCGAGATCGCGAAGAGCGATTGCCTCTTCTATGCCGTGCGGGAAGGATCGCGGACCGGAAGACGCTGAGCCCCTTCTTCGATTCCATCCGGGTCCGAAGCCTCGGATCGCCCGGTCCGAAGAATCCGCCGATGCAGCGCCACCCGTCGGTCACGGTCCATCTTCTCGACCTCACGGGTGAAAAGGGACCGCTCACCT
>DRKE01000525.1 GCA_011051925.1 Deltaproteobacteria bacterium | reverse complement strand
GCCGCCATGACGAGCACCTTGCGCTGGCCGGACTTTCCATAGGCGAAGGCCAGCGTGAAGAGTGCGAGGGCGAGCCCGATGACGCCCTCCCCCATCGAAAGAGGAACGAGGACCAACGCGGCCAGGGCGGCATGCCGAACGAATACGGGAGCGCGCCGCCCGCCGATCAGATCCCCCAGATCGTGGGCCGCATGAGGAAAGACCTGCAACGCCGCGAGCAGGATGAAGCCCAGCGACGCCCCCAGTACGACGAGGAGAAGAGGGAGCGAGATGTTCTCGATGATCCAGAGTTGGGCCGGAAGACTCCGCGCCAAGGAGCCGAGCGCGTCCCGCAAGGATCGGATGGCGGAACCCGTATCGCCGGAACGAAAGAGCGCAGCGACATGTTCGAACTGGATCAGGGGCACGCCGGGAGCGAGATCCCGCGCGAAGCCCGTATAGATCTCCGGGTCGTCCTCGGTCGCGCTCTCCAGGATCACGCGGGCCGGGGCGAGCAGATCGCCGAGTCCGAACTCGAGTCGGACGCGGCGGAGGGCGGCGGCCCGCGCATAGGCCGCGTCCGGCGCGCTCTTCCAGGCCGCGACCACCTTCTCCTCGGCGGCGCCTTCTGCGGTCGGCGCAGGGCCGGGAGGCCCCTCTTCCGCCAGCCAGGGATCGGCGACCGGATCCGGGTGCGCCACGACGGACGAACCGGCCGTGGAGGCGACCTCGGCCGAGACGACCCCGGCCTGCAGGGTGAAAGCGCACGTCCCCGCCAGGACCAGAATCGAGAACGCGAGCGACCGGCGACGAACCAATCGAACCTCCTTCCGGATCGATGGAATCCAGCCTGCGTATCGGCGGATGGGACCCCGCCCTGAAGAGAATCCCCGCGGGGAACAGGCCTGCCCCGAAACCGGGCGGGTCCCGAACGGTCGGACGGCGGCTGGACACTCGACGCGCGGGGCATCCGCGACTATGCTGCCGCGCCCAGCGAGCCCAGCGAGAAGGAGAGGCCGCCTTGGCCAACCACAAATCCGCCCTCAAACGAATCCGCCAATCCGAGCGCCGGCGAAAGCGCAACCAGCACATCCGATCCCAGATGCGCACCATGGTGAAACGCTGTCGTGAGGCCTTCGAATCGGGGGACGCAGCACGCGCGGCCGATGCCTTCAAGGTCGCGGAACGCGAAATCCGGCGGGCCGCCACGAAGGGAATCATCCCGAAGCAGCGTGCCGACCGCAGCGTCAGCCGTCTCGCCAAGCGCCTGAACGCCATTTCCTGAGTCCTCGCGCCTCCGGCGCGGCCATTGTCCCGATCCGTCCTTTTCCGTTTCCCGCCTCCTGCCCTGCTCGTCGCCGCGTCTTCGGGCACGGGTCGTCCGGGGTGCAGCGGCGTCGGCCCGTCCATCCGGTTGCGATCCGCCACACCGCGGGGTCCGTCGGGCAGAGGCGGATCCGCCCACCGCCCGTCCGGGTTCGGCGCACCGGCCATGGTCCTGAGGGATCTCAACTCGCGAGAACGAGAACCAGTTGTTCGAGCGCCCGATCGGGGCGCATGATGCTCGCGCCCTTCAACTCGACGTCCGTGCGGTGGATGGCGCGTAGACAGGCGATCAATCGGCGGGTCGGATAGCGCTTCGCCTGTTGTTCCAGCTTGCGGACGACGAAGGGCGGACCGGCAACGGATTCTCCATGGCCCACGCGAACGAGTTTCCGGAAATGGGAAGCGAGGGCCCCGAGAATCGCGGGGGCAGCAGCGCCGTGACCGAGCATCCGGGCCAGGAGCCCGATCGCGATCGCCGTCTCTCCCCGGCCGATCGCGTCGGTCAGATCCCAGATGGGCTCGTCCGCCACGGCGGCAACCGACATCTCGACGTGGGCCCGCTCGATCGGATTCCCCGCCCCTGCCAGGAGAGCGGCCTTCTCGACTTCCTGTCGCAGCAGGAGCAGCTGGGGACCGACCCGCTCCGCGAGCAGGCTGGCAGCTTCGGACCGGAGCTCGACGCCCTGGCGACGCGCTTCGTCCGTCAGGAATCGCGTCAGCGCCCGTCCGCCCTTCGGCGGATCGCAATCGACGAGCAGCGCGGGATCCCGAAAGGCCTTCACCCACCGGCTTCGGCGATCGACCTTGCCGACCACCACGACGAGGACGGCAGGAGAAGACGCCCCGGCGCGATCCAGGAAGGACTCGATGGCCCCGGTCCAGGCCGCATCGAGTCTCGCGCCCCGCCCCTCCGACTCACGCAGGATGACGAGGCGTCGATCCGCCAGGACGGGCAGGCTGTCGAGTGCCTCCTCGAGGCGCCCCGGAGAGGATCGCGCCACGTCCAGCCGGTCGAGATTGAAATCCCTCGGCCCCGCTCCCAATACGGCCGCCTCGATCGACGCCAGGACGTCATCGCGAAGCAGCGGTTCCGCGCCCGCCAGCAGATAGGCCGGGCGGATCCGGCCGCCGGAGAGTTCGGCGATCACGTCGCCGACCGTCATCCGCCCCCCCCTTCGGCCCGATCGGGGATCGGTCTCTCGATCAACTCGATCGAGTCCGCCACCCGGGACGCGAGCAGATCCGAAAGTCGTCGCAGCACCTCGAGCCGGTTGGATCGCGTGATCTCGAGGTCTGCACTCGCGAGGTAGACATCCGATTCGGACAGCATCTTCGGGTCCAACCGTACGACCTGCCCTGCCTCGAGGACGACCTCGAGATCGAGTCGCAGCGTCAGGCCGTATTCGAGCGCCGCAACGAAACGCGAGAAGCTGCGGCTGTGGATCTCGAGAGGCCGGATCCGCCCTCGAAGGACGAGATCCGCCCGCTCGGGATCGTTCACGAAGTCGAAGCTGCCCCGCGCTCCGATCTCACGACGCATCGCATCGGTCACGATCCGATCGAGCCAGGGTTCCGGAGAATCATTCCGCAACGAGATGACGGAAACCCGGAGCGGAGACCCGTCTGCCGGGTTCCCGACGACCCGATCTCCCCCCCTGTCCGTCGGCAGGGCCCTGGGGGCGGCGAGCATGCTCCGGTAGCCACATCCGCTCGCGAGCACGAGCAGGACGACGGAGAAACCGAGGCGGCACGTTCGGTCGAGCCTGTTCATGGCAGAGGGATAGCATCTGCAGAACGCCGCGGCCCGAGCCGGGTCCCGTCCGATCGCGATCGGCCGGATCCGGACGGCGGGAAGCGATGGAAGCGGAATCCTTCAGTCGACGCGCTTCAAGAGGCTCCTGGCGACGGCAAGGACCTTGTTCGCCTGGATCGGCTTCGTGAGATACTCGTTTGCCCCGAGAGCGATGGCACGTTCGCGATCCTCCCTGGCTCCTTCCGTCGTGATGACACAGATCGGCATCGACATCAGGTCCTCCTCTCCGCGAATCAGGCTGATCAGCTTCAACCCGTCCATCACCGGCATGTTGATGTCGACGAAGGCGAGATCGAAATGATCGTTGGTCACCTTCCGCAAGCCGTCCATGCCGTCCCGGGCTTCGACGATCTCGACGTCACGTATCCGCTTCAACGCGAAAACGAGCAGCTGCCTCATCGTTGGACTGTCTTCGACGATCAGGATTCGTTGACCTGCCATGCCGGACTCCTCATTCCGGGCCGTGATACGGGCCCCCCGCGGATCGGGATTCACTGCGTCAGCAGCTCGATGAATCCCTTGATCGTGCTCAGTTTCCGCTCCGATTGCGCGTACAGGCGTGAAGCGAAGATCGCCGTCGCCGCCTGTCCAGCCAACAAGGTGAAAAGCTCGTTGTCCAGGGGAGAGAAGCCGCTTTTCTGCTGCAGCAGCCGATAGATCACGATCGCACCCACGGGCTTCTCCTCGACTCGGAGGGGAATCGAGACGATGGGTTCGCCCGCCTCGGAGGGCAGCCCTCCGGTCGTCGCCGGATCCGCCACGGCGACCTCCCCCGTCTCGACACTCTGGCCAACGAAGCCCTCGCCGATCCGGAACTCCGGACACTTCTCGAGCTGGTCTCCTTCGACGGCCACGGGAACGAGGACGTCTCCGCCCTCCTCGCAGACATGGACCGAGAACACCTCGGCACCGATCAGGTTGATCACGATCTCGAGGATCGCCTTCACGACCTCGGCCGAATCCAGGGTCGAATGAAGCTGATAGCTCGCGACGTAGAGATTCGCGAGATTGTTGTTCTCCTCCTCGATCTCGACATAACGCTCGGCGAATTGGAGATTCTCGCCCTCGACCGAGCGGAGTCGTTCGAGCATCGAATGGTTCTCGTTTTCGAGTTCTTCGATCTTCGAAACGAGTTCGGACCGGAGCTTGCTCCATTCACCATCGCTCTGGGCTGCATCCGACTGGCGTCGCTTCACCTCGGCAAGCTCCCGCTGGAGCCTCGCGTTCTCGTCGAGCAGCTGCTTCGTGAACTCCGCACCCCGCTGGAAGATCGCGAGAACCGCTTCGCCCCGAGCCCGACCGCTCTTCCCCGTCGCCTCGATCATTCGCGCCTCCCGCGTCTGGACCCACGACGGACCCCTGGAGCCAGCGCCCGTTGGATCGCAGCAGGTATTTCCGGAAGAGGCAGGATCTCGTCAGCCGCGCCCGCAGCGACCACCTGCCTGGGCATTCCGTAGATCAGGGCCGTCTCTTCCGACTCTGCAATCACTCGACCACCGGCCGCCTTGACTTGACAGGCACCTTTCCGACCGTCGTCGCCCATTCCCGTGAGCACGATGGCCAGCAGATCCTCCCCGGCGACCTTGGCCGCCGAAGAGAAGAGTCGATCGACCGAAGGCACGTTCCTCGCCGAATCGACATCGCGATCGAGACGACTCCGTAGCCGCGAATCCCGGATCTCGAGTTCGAGATGGCCTCCCCCGGGCGCGATCAGCACGGTGCCCGCCTCGATCCGCTCGCCGCCCTCCGCCTCCCGGACGCGCAGGGGCGTCAGGCGATCGAGACGTTCCGCGAATCCCCGGGTGAAACCCGGCGGCATGTGCTGTGCCACGAGAAACGCGCATGGAGGGGGTTCGGGGAACGCGCCGAGGATCTGGGTCAGCGCCGGTGGCCCGCCCGTCGATGAGCCGATCACCACGACCGGGGTGATCCCGGAGACCTCCGCACCGGGGGCGGTGAGGATCGGTGGCGACTTCTGGATCCGATCCGCGACCCGGTCGATCCGCAGATCGCGGATCGCATGGACCTTGCGGATCAGGCCCTCCTCGATCGTCTGGAGTTCGGGGGCGGGATGCGCCGTGGGCTTCGCGATGAAGTCGACAGCCCCGAGGTCGAGCGCCCTGAACACGTCGTCCTCGCCTCTCCGGCTGCTGATCACGATGATCGGGGTCGGACGTCGGGCCATCACGATCCGGAGGAAGGTGAATCCGTCCATCCGGGGCATCTGCAGATCGAGCGTGATCAGATCGGGTTCGAGTTCGAGCGTCTTCCGGAGGGCATCCTCGCCATCGCGAGCCACGCCCACCACCTCGACGAGCGGGGATGACTCGAGCATGCGTGTGATCGTCTGCCTCGAGAAGGCCGAATCGTCGATCACGAGGATCCGGATCGGTTCGTGCCGCGTCATCGTTCCGACTCCGGGATTCCGGCGTTCGCGATCCCGATTCTCGCCAGCGCGTGCCATGAATCCTCGCGTTCTTCTCCCGGAACCGGCCGGCGATAGACGAGATCGCGACTCAGATGCTTGAGTTCGAACTCCGCGGTCACGTTGATCAGGGATTCCGAATGTCCCAGAAGCAGATAGCCACCGGGACAGAGCTTCTGGTGAAACGTCTTCATCACGCGCTTCTTCGTTTCGAGATCGAAGTAGATGATCACGTTTCGGCAGATGATCACGTCCATCGGTCCCAGCAGGGAAACCCGGGCCTCGTCGAGCAGGTTCATCTGGATGAAATCGACATGTCGTCTCACCTCATCGGAGATCCGCGCCAATCCGTCCTTCTCCGTGAAGTAGCGGCGACGCGTCGCCGTCTCGAGCTCCCGGAACGAGGCCTCTCGATAGAGCCCCCGGCGAGCCCGGGCGAGAACGGCGCGCGAGATATCCGATGCGTAGACGCGAAAATCGACTCCCGGCACGAGTCCGGCATCCATGCCCATCATGACGATGGAGAAGGGCTCCTCGCCGCTCGCGCAGCCGGCCGACCAGATCGAGACGGGTCGCTTCGAAACGGTCTGTCGGGAGCGGATGTCCGGGATGATCTCGTTGACGAGGGCCCTCAGCTGTGACCGCTCCCGATAGAAATACGTTTCGTTCGTCGTGAGAACGTCGATGATCCTCGAAAGTTCCTCCTCCGCATCGGGACCACTCCGGAGTTGATAGAGATAGGATGCGAAGGAGCCGAAATCGGCCTCCTCTACCCGCCTGGCAAGGCGTTTCTCGACGAGATAGCGGGTGTCCTGGTTGAAATGGAGCCCACAGCGCCGACGCAGGAAATCCGTGAAGAGTCGGAATTCCGCGTCGGACAGGGTCGGCGATGCGCTCTCGTTCTTCATGGAGTCGCCGTCACCCTTCCAATCTTCCGATCGATCTCAACATGGCCTCACGCACGAAGGCGTCATCCTCGACTTCGAGTCGCCGCAACAAGGCAGGCAGACTCTTGCGATGCCCCCGGGCCGCGAGGACCTCGGCCACGGCCGCCCGGACCGACCAGTCCGGATGGGCGATCAGCGGGACGAGCCCATCGAGTTCCGTTCGGGATGCGTGGATCCCCAGGCTTCCAACGGCGGCCCGCACGACGTCGGCTTCCGGTCGCTCGAGTGCCACGCATGCGATCTCTCCGGCTTTCGATCCCCCGATCTCCCGAAGGGCATCCAGCGCAGCCAGGGCAACGACCGGATCCGCGCGGATCGCTTCCTCGATCCGCTGCGAGACCTCTTCCGTCACGCCGTCCACGTCCCGGCCCAGCCGCCCCATCGAGCGGACGGCGACGGCAACGACGCGGGGGTCTTCGTCGGACATCAGGACCGAGAGTTCCCGCATCGCCGACGCGCGCCTCGAGCCGCCCAGCACCTTGGCGGCGGCGATCCGGACCGCGGCCGACTCGTCGGCCAGACAGAGTCGAATCGTCTCGAGCATGCGTTCAAGATCGAATCGTTCGAGAGCATGGACGGCCTCGCGACGAACGAGCGGAGACTCGTCCTTCAGCAACAGCGCGATCGTCGCTTCATCCTCCGCCCGACCGATCCGCGCCAGAACCCGCCCGATGGCCAGTCGTACGGGCTCCGGGGCCCCTTCGAGTCGACCCGTCAGGGTCTCGATCAATCGTTCCCGGATCCGGGACGTGGCCTTTCCGGCGGCATCGGCCAACTGGACGATGGCCGAAACGACCGTCTCGATCTCTTCGGCCGACTCGCAATCATCGTGTCGAGCGGCCGATTCGAGCCGGCGCACGAGATCCGGAACCCGATCGAAGAAGCCTCCCTCCGCCACGGCCCGAGCGGCCCGACGACGAACCTCGGCATCGATCGAGTCCAATGCACCGGCGAGCAGTCGATCGGCACATTCGCCCCCGACGCGACCGAGCAGCCCGCATGCCCGCGCCTCGACGTCCGGTTCGAGATCGTGCCAGACATGCTCGAGCATCCGACCCACCCGCTCACCCATCGTCTCGAGGGTCCGATCGGCGAGTTCCTCGATCGCTTCGTCGCGTCCGGCCAACAGGATCGGAAGGACGACCCGATCATCATCGAGCAGGCCGAGAAACTGGACGGCCACCATCCGACTGCCGAGGTCGGCGGATTCGATCTGCCCTGCCAGGGTCTCGATGAACCCCGGGATCGCCCTCACCACGTCCCGGATCTCCGCCCGGAGATCATCGGCCGCGCGGTCGTCCCGATTTCCGAGTTGGCGGAGCAGCGCCCCCATCGCGCCGTGACGGGCCGATCTTCCGCGCCGCGAGAGGGCCTTCAGGAGCACATCCAGGGCACTCGGATCCTGCGAATAGCCCAGAAGTTCGAAGGCAGCCGGACAGAGCAGCGGGTCATCGAGGGCCGAAGAGAAGCGCGCGACCCGAACGTCTGCCTCGAGCCGGATCAAGGCGCGCAGCCCCGAGAGCCGGACCAGGATCTCCTCTTCCACGTCACAGGCGATCGCGGTCAACCGCTCGATCTCGGGCTCCCCTCCGACCACGCCCAGGGCCTCGGTCGCGGCGGCCCGAACGTTGGGATCGGGGTCTTCCACGACTTCGGCCAGGGGCCCCCGCGCCGTGGCATCCCCGATCGCCGCCAGAGCATCGATGACGAGCTTGCGGACATCGGGATCGGCATTGCCGAGTTCCTGGATGAGCCGGGCCGTGGCCCGGGAGCCACACCCCACCAGCGCCTCGAACGCGGAGTTCCGGCGACCCGGATTCTCTCCGTCGGCCAGCGAGTTCAACAACATCTCCTGGACGGGCGCCTGCCCGCCACAGGCGACCAGCCTTTCGACCGCTGCTTTTCGCACGCGCCAGCCGGAATCGCCGAGGCATTCATGGAGCTGTTCCGCCGCTTCGTGAATCGGAAGCAACAGGAGCTGCTCGACCGCGAGTCGGCGCACCTCCTCGTCGGCACTGGACAATGCCTCGAGGATCGAGGTTTTCTCGGCCTGGCTCAGCGGCGTGCTCATCCGTTCATCCCTGGGCGATCCGTTCCTTCGCGACCCGCTGGAGTTCGTCGAGGATGAAATCCCTCTCAGCGCGCACTTCTTCCCCGATCCGCTGGCGGAGCAGCGCCTGCGCCTCCTGGATTTCGAGATCCAGGGCCTGCTCGAGCGTTCCATCCCTCGCCGCCTGATCGAACTTGTCGGGCTGGTAGAGGACCATCTCGGAAACCGCGATCCGGGCAAGGCGTTCCGCACGCTCCCTTTCCGCCGTCCGCTCCGGATCCTCGGCTTCGACGCTCGGTGTGGGCGCCGTCGGCGGCGGGACGCTCGTGGCCTCCGAGGCATGCGGCGGCGGATCCTCTTCTTCCGGCGGCATCGCGACGCTCGAATCGAACTCGGGCTCCGGGCTCGGCGGTGGGGCCGCTGCTTCCGGGCTCGAGGTCGTTCGCGGATTCCCACCCGCCCCCTCCCGATCGAGAAGCCCCGCGTCCTCGAGCAGGGGACGCAAGCCGTCCGGAAGATCCGGGCTCTCGATGTACACGTCTGCCCCGTAGAGATCCGAAGGATCCCGCCGATAGCGATCCTGATGATGGATCGCCCCGACCAGGACGACCTTCGTATCACGCAGGCTCTCGTTCCGCTTCACGACTTCACAGATCTGGAAACCGAACATCTTCGGCAGTGCCGCATCGAGCACGATCACGGGCGGAAGCATCCGCTGGATCGCGAGCATCGCCTCGACGCCATCGTGAACCAGGACGGGGTCGAGACCCCAACGCCGAACGGCATCCGTCGTCGCCTTTCCGCGCGCCTCGTCCGGATCGGCGACGAGGACCAGACGGGCCGGATCCGGGGGCGGTTCTGGCGTCTCCGGCCCGGACGCGGCGGCCACGGGCCTTTCGACGGTCGACGATCCGGTCGGGGACGGAGCCGCCTCGCCGGATCCGCTTCGGGCGCGTGGCGGCCGGACGAGAAAGACCGCGGAGCACTTCGTGCAACGAAGCTTCGCACCTTCCGGACCGATGCGCGACGCATCGACACGGTATCGAGCACTGCATTTGGGACATCCAGCAACCATCATCCATCTCCCCACGGTCGGGTCGTCGGCCGACCCGGACTTCCTCATTCCAGGCGGATCCGCTCCGCCTCGTCGCGCAGTCCCTGCGCCTGTGTCGTCAACTTCCGCAGGGCCCGTCGCACCTGCTCCAGGACCTCGTCATGGGAGGTCGAGCCCTCCGCGAGGGAATCCAGGACGACCTTGATCTCCTGACAACCCGACGACTGATCGTCGAGGGTTTGCGAGATCCTGTCGACCGTGTGGCGTACGGCATCCACGTTCTCACGAATCTGGCCGAAGCCTCGCGTCTGTTCTTCCGTCGTGGCCCGGACCTGTTGTGCGACCTCGCGCATCGTCAGGGCCGACCGGTAGATGACCTCGTTCCCACGCTCCTGCTGCATCCCCGCGACGCCGATCTGCTCTGCGGAATCCCTCACGCGTTCCATCAGCGAAACGACGTGCGAGGCGGCTTTCGTCTGTTCCCGGACCGAGGCGAGGATCTCGCTGATCCGGCTTCCACTCTCACGGGAAGCGACCGTGATCTCTTCGAGAGTCCGTCCGGCCTCCGCCGAGAGATCGACCCCACTCATCACACTGATCGATCCCGCCTCGATCGCGCCGATGGCGTTCTCGCTCTCGGCCTGGACCGCCCGGATCAATCCCCCGATCTCCTTCGTACTCGCCAGGACGCGATCCGCGAGCTCCTTGATCTCATCGGCCACCACGGAGAAGGCCTTGCCCTGTTCCCCCGCCTGGGCCGCGATGATCGCTGCGTTCAGGGCCAGCAGGTTCGTCTCGTCCGCAACATCGTCGATCACGTCGAGGATGCCTCCGATCTCCTTCGTCCGGGCCCCCAGACCGCGAATCACGCGTTCGGCCGCTTCCGTCGCCTCACGGATGGCCTCCATTCCCTCGATCGTCTGCACGACCTTGGCCTGACCCAGTTCGGCCTTCTTCACGACGTCGCGGGAAAGGTTCGCGGTCGTTTCCGCGGAGGTATCGACCGCACGCATCGCGCTGGCCATCTCCTCCATGCTCGAAGAGGTCTCTTCCGACGCAGCCGCGAGGCGATCCGCCGTACCCGCGACCTGCTTCACGCTGCCGACCATCTGCTCCATCGATTCCGAGACCGCGTCTGCCTTCTCGGTCAACACCGAGGCTGTCTCCCTCAGCTGTTCCCCTGCGGCAGCCAATTCCAGAATCGCGTGCTCCGATCCGTCGACGACGTTCTTGAGGTCCTCGCTCGATCGGGAAGCCTCCTCGCTGAAAGCGCCGACCCGATCCATCATCCGGCTCGCATGCTGGGTCTTCCGGCTGCACTCTCCCGAGACCGCGGCCATCGTTTCGATCGCGAGGGAGATGTCCGAGCCCAGGCGATCGAATTCCCGACCGGCCTCGATCAGGCGGGAGAGACGCGATCGGATCGAATCGCGCAGGCCATCGAGTGATCGGGCCAACGTCCCGAACTCGTCATCGGCGTCATGGATCGCCCCGGCCGAGAAGTCGCCCTCCTGCATGCGGACCAGGCCGGACCGAAGCGCGGCCAGGCCGAGATCGATCTCCCGGGCTCCCAACCCACCGAGAACGGCGGCGCCGACGAGGATGCCGAGCACGACCGCGAGCAGCGGCGGCCGGAAGATCACCCCGAGATGAGGGAGATCGGTCCGCCGGATGCTCGCCACCAGGATCGACCCGCCATCGAGACGCCGGTAGGCACCGACCTCGCCCCCCCCGGACGGCACGATCCGGCCAGCAGACCGACCGAGTTCGAGCTGGGCATCGAGCGCATCGACGAAGGCTTCCGACAGACCTGCCGAAGCGATCTGCCCGAAAGGTTCGGCATGGATCTCGGCGAATTCGATGGGAAGCGATCCCTCCTCCATCCGGAAGGATCGGTGCGCGATCCGCTCCGGGATCGGGAGATCCGGATCGCCAGAGGCGACGGCTTCGAGCGCGACCCCGGCCAGGGCGGCCGCATCCTTCGCCGCGAGATCCCGGACTTCGAGGGAAACGACGTCGATGACCAGGAGGACGGCAGCGAGCGCGAAAACGAGGACCCCGACGACCCCCCTCCTCTGGAAGGAACGGGGAACGGCGTCGTCCCCAGCGGAGTCGCGGTCGCCCACGATCGAGGCCAGTTCGCTCCTCAGACCCGCCCAGGCCTGTTTCGCCCATTGTCGACCGAAAACGCCACCGAGTCCGAACCCGGCGAAGGCGATCGTCCCCAGGCTGCGGAGTCGAGCCCCCCCCAGCCAGTCTTCGAATCCGAGGAGCCACATCGCGAGGGGAACGAAGACGAGCGTCACGCCGGCCAGCAGCCATTTCGTCCTCTGGAGATGGGTCGGCAGGGCCCGGATGGACTCGAGCGCCCGCCGCGCGGTCTCCCTTCGCACGTCTTCCGCGAGCGCGTCCGAACCACCGTCCAGATGCCGGACGATCGGCGCCAGACGGTCATGCAGTCCCAGGGCGACGAGGGCCCCGACGATCAACGCCGCCGAGCAGAGACTCCCGAACAACGCGATCGCCTCCGACGGCCCGAGACCGGGAACGGTCGCGAGGTAGACCCAGACGAGAATCAACGCCGCACCCGTCGAGACGACCTCGAAGCGGAAACATCGCCATCTGAACTCTCGGGAACCGAGGATGGATTCCGAACGACTCATCCGGTCACCTCCATCGGCGGATTGCCGGGAGACGTCCCGAGCAGCCTCGAGATCAGCCGATCGACCGACAGGACCATGATCGGGGGGCCGTCTTCCGGACGAACGATGAACTCCACGAGATCGTATCCGGCGCTCGTCGCCAGTTCCGGAACGGGCTCCGCCCGACTGGCGGAAAAGCCCAGAACGTCCGTCGCGGCATCGACCTGCAGACCGAGGGTGAGATCGCCAGCCCCGAGCACCACGATCCGCGTCTGGCTTCCCCGATCGCTCCGGCCGCGACCCAGGAGACGTGCGAGGTCGACGACGGGAACGACCGCACCACGCAGCTCGATCACCCCTTCGATGAGATCCGGAGCCCGCGGCAGGGGCGTGATCTCCATCATCCGCACGATCTCCCGGACATGCGCGACCTCGACCGCATGGGTCTGTCCCTTCACTTCGAAGCAGGCCAGGTTCAGGGACGAAGCATCGACGATCATCTCGAACGATTCAGCCATCTGTCTCTCCCAGGGCCAGATCCGGGTCGATGACCGAAACGAACTCTCCATCCCGTCGGCAGACCGCCACCACCGAAAGCAGGTCGAGCCCCTGAGCCGGCATCATCCCGCCTTCCGGCACCCGGAGCACCTCGCTCACGGAATCCACGAGGAGCCCGGCCGATCTCTCGCCATCCCCGTGGAGCACGATGACGCGACTGGCGCGATCGGGCTCCGCAGCGGGCAGACCCAGCCGGAGACGGAGATCGATGATCTCGACGACCTCACCGCGCAGGGCGACGACGCCCAGCAACCAGTCGGGAGAACGGGGAAGTCGCGTCGTCTCCCGCACGCGAACGATCTCACGGATGCGCTCGACGTCGATGGCGTAGACACCCCGATCGAGCCCGAAAGCCAGCAGCTGCCGGACGCGACCACGATCCCGGTCGGGTCCCTCGCGATCACTCGACGCATCGAAGCCGATCGTGGCCGCGCGGGCCAGGCGTTCGAGATCCGAGGCGGAATCCCCCGAGCCCCGGGTTTCCGGATCGAGAGGACCGTTCATGCCGCCTCCCTCCGGCGAACGGAATCGGTCACGATCGCCGAGACGTCGATCACGAGAATCGTTCCGCGCTCACCCAGCTCCGTCGCTCCGGAAATGCCCCGGATCTGCTGGAAAGGCCCCTTGATCGGCTTGATCACCGTATCCTGCTGCCCCTCGAGACGATCGACCAGCAGACCCAGACGCTGTTCACCGAGACCGAGAACGACGACGAACTGTTTCGCTCGTCGATCGGCGACGTCGATCTCGAACTCGTCTGCCAGCCGCCTCAGGAGCAGCGGTTCACCCCGCAGGTCGAGAACCTCACGTCCTTCGCTGTGTCCGACCTGTCCGGGCTCGACCAGCAACGTTTCGAGTACGGAGTTGAGGGGAATCGCGAAGCGTTCGCCCCCGACCCCGACGATCAACGCCTGGATGATGGCCAGCGTGGTCGGCAGGATGATCGTCACGGTGGTCCCCTGCCCCCGGGTCGAGGCCAGATCGACCATCCCACCCATCTCCGCGAGATTCGACGCGACGACGTCCATTCCGACGCCCCGGCCGCTGGTTTCCGAAACCGATTCACAGGTCGAGAGTCCCGCCTCGAAAACGAGATTGAGGGTCTCGCCATGGGTCAGCGGCTGGTTCTCGGCGATCAGTCCAGCCTGGATGGCCTTCGACCGGATGGCTTCGACGTCCATTCCGCGCCCGTCGTCCGCGACCTCGATCACCACGTGATTGCCGCGATGGAAAGCGCGAACGAGGATCCGGCCGATCGGCGGTTTTCCTGCCGCTTCGCGTTCCGCCTCGGGTTCCAGTGCATGGTCGAAGGCATTCCGTACGATATGGACGAGAGGGTCGACGAGCTGTTCGACGATCAGTTTGTCGAGTTCCGTCTCTGCCCCCTGGAATTCCAGCTCGACTTCCTTTCCGAGATCCCGACGCAATCGACGAACGACCCGGGCCAGCTTCTCGAAGATCTGGCGGAGCGGCACCATGCGGGCATCGAGGACGCCCGCTTGCAGCTCCTTCAGTTTCCGACCGAGCAGTTTGCTCGTCCGGCCCAGCTCGGCCCCGAACCCGATCGTGTCCGGGTTCGTGGACAGACGCATGGCCAGATCGGCGATCGCACTCCGATGGATCACGAGTTCACCGACGAGATTCATCAACTCGTCGAGCTTGCGGATGTCGACCCGGACGGTTTCACTGATCGATCGCAGGGATTCGATCTCGGGTGCTTCCCGGGATCCCGATTCGCGACCGTCGCGATCCGGCGCTCCGGTTTCATTCCTGTCGATCTCCGCGGAAGGCTCGGGGCGACGATCATCGGGATCGGGGCCGGTGTCCGGAGACGCGGAATGTCCCGTACCCGATCCCGGAACGACCGACGTCCCGCCGGATCCCGGGGAATGGATTCCGCGGACCCGGGTGTCCGGAGACGCGAGACGATCCCGAAGTCGATCCGGATCGATTCCACACGAGACCAGCAGGGAGAAGCGGATCTGGCTATCGGGCACCTCTCCGGACGAAGGCAGGGTCGAGATGACCTCGCCGACCTCCCGCACGGCGGCCGACAGCGAAGCGAGTCCCTCCTCGAAGCTGGCGATCTCGAAGACGGAGTCGACCAGCGCCAGATGGCGACCGCGCCGGATGCTCTCGCGCAGACGATGTTCTTCGTACTCGGTGAGCGCGCGCAACAGCGAGGGGTCGACATCCAGCTGCTCGAGTTCGTCGGGATGTTCCGCTCCGGCGTCCTCGATGCTCAGATCGATCCGCTCGATGAAGGCCCGCGCCGCAGCGGCGTCATCCGCTTCGGACGCCTCGCCGTGCTCCAGTCGCACCATCATCCCGGCCAGCAGCGCCACGCCTTCATCCAACAATTCGATCGCTGGCGAGTCGAGGGAGACGCGGCCCAACCGGAGACCGTCGAGGATGTCTTCGAGGTGGTGCGCGAGCAGGCTGATGGGGTCGAGACCGAACATGCCCGCCAG
>DRKE01000524.1 GCA_011051925.1 Deltaproteobacteria bacterium | reverse complement strand
CGGCTCCAGCAGGTCGGGATCGACTTCCAGATCGTCGAGAAGGATCCCGACGTTGGCGGGACCTGGTTCGAGAACATCTATCCGGGCTGCCGCGTCGACAACCCGAACCACAACTACTCCTATTCGTTCGCCCAGCGCCACGACTGGCCCTTCCACTACTCGACCCAGGACGTCCTGCAGGGCTATTTTGCAGAGTTCGCCGACGAACACGACCTCCGCCGACACGTTCGTTTCGAAACGGAAGTCGTTTCAGCACGCTGGTCGGACGAGGACCAGCTCTGGGTCGTCGACGTTCGGGGGCCTTCGGGTGAGGAGCGGCTCGAAGCCGATGTTGTGATCAGCGCGGTCGGCCAGCTGAATCAGCCTCTCTATCCCGACATTCCCGGAATGGGCGAGTTCGAGGGGGAGTCGTTCCACTCCGCCCGCTGGCGGCCCGAGGTGGACCTGTGTGGCAAGCGGGTGGCGGTCATCGGGACCGGGGCGAGCGCGATGCAGTTCATTCCGGTCGTGGCCGAAGACGCGGCCGAGCTCTTCGTCTTCCAGCGTACGCCAGCCTGGCTGATCCCCACACCGGAGTACCACGATCCCGTTCCCGACGGCCTCAAATGGCTCTACGCCCATGTTCCCTTCTACAGCGAATGGAACCGTTTCTGGATCTTCTGGCGGATGGGGGACGGGGCGCTTCTCGGTGCGATCGTCGATCCCGAATGGAAGGGGCATGACGAGGCCGTGAGCGATGCCAATGAGATGATGCGCCTGCTCGCACTCGAATATCTTCGTTCGGAGTTCGCGGATACGCCCGAACTGCTCGAGAAGGTGACGCCGCATTATCCGGTGACGGCCAAGCGCATGATTCGCGACAACGGGGTCTGGGCGCGAACGCTCAAGCGGTCGAATGTCCATCTGATGACCGAGGGCATCGAACGCATCACGCCTCGCGGCATCGTATGCGGTCGCGGCGAGGAACATCCCGTCGACGTGATCCTCTATGGGACGGGCTTTCAGGCCTCCCGCTTCCTCACGCCGATGCGGATCACCGGGCGTGGCGGCGTCGACCTTCACGAGCGTTGGCAGGGAGATGACGCGCGCGCCTATCTCGGCCTGACCGTGCCTGGGTTCCCGAATTTCTTCATGCTCTATGGGCCGAACACGAACATCGTGATCAACGGCAGCATCGTCTATTTCTCGGAATGCGGTGTCCGCTACATCCTCGACGCGATCCGACTCCTTCTCGAAGAGGAAGCGCGGGCCCTCGATCTCCGAGAAGAGGTCCATGACGCCTTCAACGAAGCGGTCGATGCAGCCAACCTCGGCATGGCCTGGGGCGCTTCGAAGGTGAACAGCTGGTACAAGAATTCGAAGGGGCGATCGGCCCAGAACTGGCCCTTCACGCTCCTCGAATACTGGCGCCGGACGAAGCAGATCGATCCGAAGGACTACACGCTGTCCTGAGCCAGCGGAAGCGACCAGGCAGCCCTGTGACGTCGCGACGGAGGAATCGGATGGCCTACGACTTCGCATGTCTTCGGATCGAGATCGGGGAGGGCGTCGTCTGGGCGACGATCGAACATCCTCCGATCAATCTGATGACGCCTGCGCTCTTCGCCGATCTCGCACGTTTCGCGGGGGAGGTCGCGGCGGACGATGACGTGCGGGTCGTCGTGTTGCGGAGCGACGATCCCGATTTCTTCATCCCCCATTTCGACGTCGAAGCGATTCTCGGATTCCCCACCGATGCGCCGCCCGCGCGGGCCGAAGGGGTTTCGAGCAATCCCTTCCATGCGATGTGCGAGACCTATCGGCGCATGCCGAAGGCGACGCTCGTCGAGATCGCGGGTCGGGTCGGGGGCGGCGGGAGCGAACTCGTGGCGTCCTGCGACATGCGATTCGGCGCGATCGGCCGGACGGTGATCAGCCAGCCCGAGGTGGCGATCGGCATCCTGCCGGGCGGGTCCGGGACACAGCGCCTTCCGCGGCTGCTGGGACGCGGGCGGGCCCTCGAGATGATCCTCGGTTGCGAGGACCTCGATGCCGAAACGGCGGAACGCTGGGGATACCTGAACCGCGCCCTGCCGCCGGACGAATTGCGCCCCTTCGTCGATCGTCTCGCCCGGCGGATCGCGCGCTTTCCCGCCCGGGCGATCGCGTCGGCCAAGAAACTGGTGGTGGACGCGGAAGGCGACCTCCGGGCCGGACTCGTCGAAGAGGATTTCCTGTTCTCCGAGCTGATCCGGACGCCCGAAGCCCGCAGGCGGATGAAGCGATTTCTCGAGGTCGGGGGTCAGACGCGGGAAGGGGAATTGCGCTTGAACGAGTTGTGGCAGGAGATGCTGCGCGACTGACTCGGCCACCGCGTCCGCGTCTCCCGTCTCGCAGCCCCTGTGGGGTCAACGGGAATCCAGCCTTCCTTCCGCCGTTGCCGTCATGCGACAATGGGGTCCGCATGCATTCGCAGGGAGGATGCGATGAGACCGCGAAGCGGGGCGACTTCCGGGGTGCCCGGTGCCTGGCGGCCACGCTGCGCTGGGATGGGGCGGGTCTGGCTGTTTTCCCATTTCGTTCTCGCAGGCTTCGCGCACGCGCAGGCCTGTCCCCTCGTCGACCGCGGCTCCCCGACGGACGGAGTGACGACGATCTCGGTGCTCAGCCCCGCGGCACCCTGTACGGATCCGCTCTTCGCGGGATGGCAATGCCTCGTCGTGCGCTCGAGCGCCAATGACAACGGCGCTCTCTACGACATCGACGTTCGATGGAATCGTGTCGGGCAATCCGCGCGCGCGACCTTCACCTGGTTGGTGGGTGGGGCCAGCCTGGCCTTCATGCGCGAGGAGTCGGTCTTCGCGCAGCAGGTCCAGGACGATCTCGACGCGAACGAGCGGATTCGAACCGTCGATCT
>DRKE01000523.1 GCA_011051925.1 Deltaproteobacteria bacterium | reverse complement strand
TGCCATACCGACACACCCGCCCGTGTCGTAGTGGAGGTAGGGCAGTTCGGAGCGGATGGCATAGGAGAGGCTGCTGAAGCCGTCGCCCCGGGAGCAGCCGCCCTGAATGACAAAGTTGGGGACGACACGGTGAAAGTTTTTACCGTTGAAATATTTATCATTTATCAATTCTAAAAAATTGGCTACCCGAAAAACGACCGTAACGTATCAGATCCAAGCGGCGAATACGCATGACTGTTCAATCCCGAATCGCCAGGCGTGCGAGGAGGTACGCGCGCACCTCGCCGACGAGGGCGCCATAGTTCCTCTTCACCGCCATTTCCAATACGCGATCCTCGGTCTTGGTTCTGAGTTCATATGGTAGGGTATCCGCGAAGCGGCCGATATCTTCTTCCAGCTTCGAAAGCAGCGTTTCGTCTTCGTGTGCGGCATCGAGCATCCGAGACAGCTCTCCGAGCGCGTCCTCGCGCGCGGAAACTGCCGCACTGTCTCGGGCGGGCTCCGTCGCGACCATCACCCGTTCGATCCATGCGACCTCGTCCCCCAGCCCGAGCGCAGCAGCCCGTGTCTCGGCGAGCAGTCGTTTCGTCGAAACGACGAGCTCTTCGTGGGCGACCGTGCGCCCGAGGAGTTCGATGCGACAGGCCAAAAGACGCCCGCCGGCTTCTTCCCGGACGGCGCGCTCGATCCGCGCCCGAATCCGGTCGACCACGTCCTCGAAACGCTCGGCATCCGCCACATCGACATCCAGCCGGGCCCACCGCACGATATCGACATCGAATGGGCTCAGCTCCCGAATCGCGCGGTCCTCGACCTCGACGAGCACGGCCCCCTTCGGCCCCGTCTCACGGACATGGCGTCCCTGGAGGTTGCCGGGGAAAACGATGTGCGGATGTTCCCGAATGACCTCGCGACCGTGCACGTGTCCGAGCGCCCAGTAATCGTAACCCTTGTGGACGAGATCTTCGAGGGTGCAGGGCGCATAGTTCTCGTGCCCTCCTCGGCCTCCGAGACCGGTGTGGAGGACGCCGACGTTGAGCATTCCCGGAATCGGCTCCGGGTAGCTGGGCACGAGATTGTGCTCGATGTCGGGACGAGCATAGCTCTGCCCGTGAAGGGCGACACCGAGCCCGTCGATCCGGAATGTCTCCGGCCTTCGAGACGAAAAGACCTTCACATTGTCCGGAAGCTGCAGATGGCGGGTGATCCGACTCTCGGCATCGTGGTTTCCGTAGAGGAGGAAGACGGAGATGCCCGCTTCCTTGAGCCTTCCCATTTGCCGGGTAAAGAAGAGGCCCGTCTGGTAATCCCGCCAGTCCCCGTCGTAGAGATCCCCGGCGATGATCAGAAAATCCACCTCTTCCTCGATCGAGCGGCTCACGAGCGCATCGAACGCCTCGCGTGTGGCCGTCCGGATGCGTCGTGCCACATGGTCGTCGACATTCGCGAGGCCTATGAGTGGACTATCGAGATGAATGTCTGCTGTGTGAACGAACCGATATCTTCCCATTCGGCGTTTCCGTGTGACATCCGACAATACAGGTGTGTCCGAATTCCGCGTGTCGGTTTCCGGACTGTACCGGCGAACCCGCACATCACCCGGACACCGCGAAAATACCCACGTCGAGAATAATCGCTTCTGCGCGCCGCGTCATCACCGCTAGGTGCTTCCTCCCCGAGACGCATGCGGTTGAGCAGAGCGGTTGCGGCGCTATGGGCTTGCGCGCGCCAGTAATCACGACCGGGTTTTCGTGGCAGCGCCCCATCCTTCGGATCCTGGAGCGACAGCACGGGTCCCCGGTGATGAGATGCGGACCGAGACGGAAACGCTCTTCCTTTATAGCACCCGACAACGGACCGACAGCGCACGCTCCACTCGGGAACCGCGAGCCACCCGAGTCCTACTGCATGCGACGAGTTCGGCCGTCTCGCCGCGCAATAGCCCAAGCCGCCTCCGAGTGACAGCGCATCGCAGATCTCTGCGAAATGGTCGCTCCGATGGCAGGTGATGGGCGGCACGTGACGAACGCCGCGATGCGCTCGACGCGTTCGTTACGCACGCTGAGCATGGCAAGTCCGTACGGATTTTCCGGGACCGATCGTCCTGCACCCAGGGTCCTGCTCAAGCTCGCGCGATGCCGCCTGCCCCGGACGCATGGGCTTGCTCCAGCCAGTTATCGGCGCGCTGTTACAACCTTGGAAGACGAGTTCCGATCCGGCGAGGCGGGGCTGCGATGCGAGCATGGTCCCTACCTCCCGCAGCCGCGGCACCGCGTGCTCGCGCCCACTCACGGTGACTTCCTCATGATCACCCGAGAACCGCCGTCGAAGCTCCCACCAAGCCGGCGCATCGGGGTGGCCCCGGTCCGCCGCTGGCCGAGCAGCAGCGTGCGCAGACAGGTGACAAGGGCTGCCACGTACGACACTTCTAGACGCGCCAAGGGAACAGGCTTCGCCCGTCCCCGGGCGCACCGGCCCCGGACGGTGGCGGGCGCCGTGGTGCGGCTCAGCCGAGCTGCTCGCGGCGCATGTCCTCGCGGCGGATGCCGGCCACCACCACCGGCTTCTTCATGGCGTCGCGGCGGAAGGGCTCGCCCAGCTCCTGGTTGAGGATCGCCTCG
>DRKE01000522.1 GCA_011051925.1 Deltaproteobacteria bacterium | reverse complement strand
TGCTTGGTCGCACCATAGACAGAGGCCGGTTCTGCGATCTCCGTCTCCTCGGTCACGGGGAGCGATTCGGGCTGCCCATAGACCGTGCACGAGGACGAGAAGACGAAATCCCGAACACCGACCTCGCACATCACTTCCAGGATCGTGATCAGGGATCCCAGATTGTTCGCATAGTAGTGGAGGGGCTTCTCCTGGGATTCACCGACCGCCTTCGAAGCCGCGAAGTGGATCACCCCCTGGATCGGCCCCTCCTCGCGGAAGACCCGGGAAACACCGCCCCGGTCCCGACAATCGAGATCGTGGCATCGGATCGCACGCCCGCAGATCGTCGCCAACCGCTCGACGACGACCGGATCGGAATTGGAGAAATCGTCGATCAGGATCGGTTCGAAACCGTTCTCGACGAGGTCGACGACGGTATGGGAGCCGATGAAGCCGGCACCTCCGGTCACGATGATCTTGCGTTGGGTCATTCGGTCGGACTCCGAGGAAATCACGTCAGGTGTTCTGGATGGTCATGCCACCATCGACGGGCAGGACGACTCCGTTGAGATACGAGGCGGCCGGCAAGGCCAGGCCGAGGGTGGCGTGGGCCACCTCTTCCGGCTCGCCATAGCGCCGCAGCGGGACCCGCCGCCGGGCGAACTTGTCCCGCATCGCCTCGGGGATCGCGCGGGTCATTCCGGTCAGGATCGGGCCGGGACAGATGCAGTTGACGGTCACACCGCGCGCCCCGAGCTCGACCGCGAGAGAACGGGTCAAGCCGACCACGCCGTGCTTGGCGACCGTGTAGGGCCCGGTACCCGCCGAAGCCCCCAGGCCCTCGGTCGATGCGATGTTGATGATCCGTCCCTCTCTCCGCCTCTCGAGTTGCGGAAGACAGGCCCGGATCATCCGCACGTGCGCCGTGAGCATGACTTCGAGAGAGCGGTTCCAGACCGCTTCGTACTCCTCGTCCGGCTGATCGGGGGACACAGCCAGGGCGATGCCCGCGTTGTTGACGAGGATGTCGATCTCGCCGAGTGCTCCGGGAAGGGCTGCGACGACCTCCCGGATCCGCTCGGGGTCGGAGACATCGAGCGTCCAGCCCCGGGCGGTTCCGCCCGCCCCTTCGATCTCGGCAACGACCGCGTCGACCCCTTCGGGCTCGAGATCCGTGACGGCGACGAGGGCGCCTTCATCCGCGAAGAGATGCGCGGTGGCGCGCCCCATTCCGCTTGCGGCGCCGGTGATGAGAACGACCCGGTTCCGGACCGAGCGACTGAGACGGGACAGGCGTGTCATGGACGCCAGCATATCCCATCCCGGTCGCGTTCCTTCCGGGCGGGGGAAGAGACTTCGGCATGGTCGGGCCGGCGGGACTTGAACCCGCGACCTCTTGACCCCCAGTCAAGCGCGCTACCAGACTGCGCCACGGCCCGACGAGCGGCTAGGTTTAGCCCAGTGCGAGGGGCATTGTCGACGGGCAGCGACGGGCATCAGCACGATCGCCCCCGCCTGTCCCGCTCCGACCCGGCGGCGACCGGCAGACGATCCCGCTCCGATTCGAGGACGGCCGTGGCCGCCTGATGGATCCGTCGCGGCACGCCACCCGCGAGCGCATGGATCTGCCGGATCCGTTCCCGATCGAACCGGGCGATCTCCGCGCTGTCGAAGCCCGCCCGGGCCAGCCTCGTCCGGAGATAGATCGCGGTCTCGTGTTCATCGAGCGGATCACGCAATGCCCCCACGACGGGATGCAGCGGTTCGAGAATCGCCCGCAGCCGACTCGCGCGTGCATCGTTTCCCATCGCCAGCACGAATCGCAGCGGCGAGCGCTCCCGGGGCAGCCCCTGGGCCAGCACGCGTGCGGTCTCCAGGGGCATCGAATCGGCGTCGTCGACCAGCAGGAAGAGCGGATCGTCGGGACCGCCCGCGAGCGCGAAAAGGGCCGCGAGGGCCGCGACGGGATGATCCCGGGCATCGGGGATCCCCGGCTCCCTTTCCATGAGGCCGTGTACCCACTCGCAGAGATCCATGATCGAAAGGCCCGCATGGGGCAGGAAGAGCCCTCTTCGCGCCTGGCCGGATCCCCGGCGCCAGGCGGGCCGACCTGATTCGAAGACACGCAGCAGCTGGGTCTTGCCCATGCCCGGGTCGGCGATCAGCAGCGCCAGCGTCGATCCGATTCCGTCGCCTTCCGACCAGTCCCGGAGTTCGCGCAGGCGGGCCTCGGTGGCTTCACGCGGAACATAGGCCGCCGCGTTCGCCGTTTCCGGAAAGGGCGCGCGTGGCGCCATCGAGCCCCTTCCAGCCGGGATTCCTGCCCGATCCCGGCTCATGTCCCTTCCTGCAACACTCCCCGCAAGGCGCTCAGGTCACGCTGCATCTCATCGAGGGCCGCCCGGAAAGAGGTCCAATCGGCATGGCGCGCCGAAGGATCGCCGACCGCAGCGTCGCTGTCGGTCGCCTCCCCGCTCGAAGCCGGCTCGACGGCCTCGCGAAGCTGCGCGAGCGCATTCTGGACCCCGAGTTCCTGGATCCGCTGCCGCGCCCCTGCAATCGTGTAGCGCTCATCCCAGAGGAGGCGCTTCAACAACAGGACGAATTCGATGTCCTGGCGTCGATAGAGCCGCTGCCTGGCCCGGGACTTGGGCGGAGCCATCCAGCGGAATTCCGTTTCCCAGTAGCGCAGGACATGGGCCTTGACGCCCGTCAGTCTGCTGACCTCACCGATGCGGTAGTAGAGCTTGTCGGAGGCCTGGAGAGCCCGCAGCGCTTCCCGATCCCGGGTCAGCTCGTCTTCCCCCCCGGCCGGGCCACCGCCCCGCTTTCCCGATACCGCACGTTTGGACATTTCTTCCCCGGACTGAAGCGCCTGCGGTCGTCGTCGCGTCCCTCGGACCGGTCCGCACGACCCACGGCGGACGGTTCACGACGACGATTCGGCCTCCGCCGCCCGATCGGCGTCGGTCACCTCGGTTTCGTTCAAGACGTTTTTCAGCACCAGGCTGGGCTTGAAGGTCAGCACGCGACGGGCATCGAGCAGGATCTCCTGGCCCGTCTGGGGGTTGCGGCCCTTGCGGGCATTCTTCTCGCGAACGACGAAGTTCCCGAAGCCGGAGATCTTGACCTTCTCGCCTTCCGCGAGGGTCTCCTTCATGATCTCGAAGACCTTTTCGACGAGTTCGGCGGCCTCCTTCTTCGAGAAGCCGACACGCTCGTAGATCTGCTCGACGATCTCCGCCTTGGTCATTCGCTGGCTGCCTCCCGCCGGTCCACCCGAACCCCGGCGACGCTATTCTACGCCATCGCCTGCCGCGCCTGGGCCACGATCGCCTGGAATCCCTTCGGATCCTCCAGGGCGAGCTGGGCCAGGACCTTGCGATCGATCTCGACCCGAGCCGCCTTCAGACCGGCCATCAGGCGACTATAGGAAAGCCCGTTCTCCCGGGCCGCGGCGTTGATCCGAGCGATCCAGAGCGCTCGGAACTCCCGCTTTCGTGCCCTTCGATCGCGATAGGCGTACTTGTCCGCCTTCTCGACGGCTTCGACAGCGACGCTATGGAGTTTGCTCCGGCCGCCGTAATAACCCTTTGCCCGTTTCAGGACGCGCTTGCGACGCCTGGCGCCCGGAACACCCCTCTTGACTCTCGGCATCTTCGTCTCCTTCCATCGCCCGCGTCGCCATCGCGCCTGGAGCCGGGGCTCCGTGCTGCTGGCGTCCTGCGGGCTGGATCATGCTCGGCAGGCGTGCCTGGGCCTGGTCGAGCGGTTTCCTCCATCCCATCTCCCGTGCCGAAGGTCCTTCCTTCGGGGGATCCTCTCCCGTCCGCGGAGGACCTCCATGACGTCCCTGGAAGACACCCTAGAGGTAGGGAAGCAGTCTCTTCACGCGGGGGACGTCATGGTCCGACACGAGGTCGTGCTGACGCAGCGTCCGCTTCCGCTTCGTCCGCTTCTTCGTCAGGATATGCTGCTTGTTGGCCTTGTTCCGCTTCAGCTTGCCGGTCCCGGTCAGGCTGAATCGTTTTGCCGACCCGCGATGGGTCTTCATCTTCGGCATTCCGATCGACTCCTCATCTGGTCCTGCTGGACGCCTTCCTGCGTGCGACCTATTCCGCCGACGCTGTCGACTCTGCTCGTTCCGGGGCGCGTTCCGGGTCACCCGACTCCGGCGCGTCCCGACCTGCGTCCCCTGTCCCTTCTTCCACGGCCGGGCCCGCGGCCTTCGCGCTCGTTTCCTCCGAAGAGGACGAGGCTTCCGATCTTCCGGATGCCCCGGCCGAATCGCCCTGCTCCGCCAGGCGCTTCGCTTCCGCGACGGCCTCGCGATCCGCCACCAGGATCATCGACATGAAGCGCCCTTCCATTCGCGGCGGACTCTCGACCTTCGCGATCGGGCCGAGTTGCTTGACGACCTCGTTCAGTTGTTCCCGCCCCCGATAGGTGTGGACCATCTCCCGGCCCCGGAACATGACCGTGACCTTGACCTTGTCGCCTTCCATCAGGAATTTCCGGGCATTGTTGAGCTTGAAGTTCAGATCGTGCTGATCGGTCCCGGGCCGCAGCTTCACTTCCTTGAGCGTGGCGGAATGGGACTTCTTGCTCGCGTTCTTCTTCTTCTGCTCATACTTGTACTTGCCGTAATCCATGATCCGACAGACGGGTGGACGCGAATTGGCGGCCACCTCGACCAGGTCGAGACCCCCCTCACGCGCAATGGCCAGGGCCTCCTCGGGCGGCATGACACCGAGCTGTTCGCCATCGGCACCGATGACCCGGACTTCACGGACACGAATTCGCTCGTTGACCCGGGTGGCATCACGCTCCGGGGCGACGATTCGGAACTTGGATCGGACAGATATCTGACTTTCCTCCTCAGGCCAATGGTTTCGGGCGACGTTCGGCATTCGCTTCTCGAAGCGCACTCACGAGCGCCTCGGCCGACATCGCATCCATTGCCTGCTTCGATTTTCGCAGTCGCGGGGAAACCGTTCCCCGCTCGACCTCTTCATCGCCGATCACCAGCGTGAGCGGAATCTTCTGTTTCTCGGCATCCCGGATGCGGAACCCCAGAGTCTCGCTCCGATCGTCCACTTCCGCACGCACGCCCACCGAAACCAATGCGGCCCGGATTTCCCGTGCCCGGGGAGCATGGCGATCGGCGATCGGAAGCGCAAGAACCTGGATCGGGGAGAGCCAGAACGGGAAATCCCCCCCCGTATGCTCGATATAGATGCCGATGAAGCGTTCGAGGGAGCCCAGGACCGCGCGGTGGAGCATCGCGGGCTGGTGGAGTTCCCCGTCGCGACCGACGTATCGGAGTCCGAAGCGCCCCGGCATCCCGACGTCCACCTGGATCGTCGCGAGGGTCCAGGCCCGGCCGAGCACGTCCCGGAAATCGGCTTCGACCTTCGGCCCGTAGAATGCCCCGTCCCCGGGCTTGATCCGACACGAGAAGCCGGCACCCTCGACCGAGGCGATCAGGGTCTTCTCGGCCTGATCCCAATCCGATGGCTCGCCCAGGAACTTCTCCGGACGGGTGGACACGGCCATCTCGAGTCCCTCCAGGCCGAGTGTCGTGTAGACCTCGCTCGTCATCCGGAAGAAGCTTTCGATCTCCTCGGGAATCTGCTCGGGTTCACAGAAGATATGGGCGTCGTCCTGCGCGAAGGAGCGGACCCGCGTGATCCCGTTGAGGGTCCCACTGCGCTCGTTGCGATGGAGCCGCGAGAATTCGGCCCAGCGGATGGGAAGCTCCCGATAGCTGTGTTTCGTCGTCGAGAAGAGATGGCAATGGCCCGGGCAGTTCATCGCCTTCACGCCCAGCTCCTCCCCTTCGTCGGAGCCCTCGAACCAGTACATGTCGTCGTGGAATTTCTCGTAATGGCCCGACGTCTTGAAGACATCCGAACGAAAGAGCTGGGGCGTCTGGATTTCCCGGTATCCGTACCGGGGGTAGAGATCCTGGATGAACCGGACGAGGCTGTTGTAGAGGACCATCCCCTTCGGAAGATAGAACGGCGAACCCGGGGCGAGCGCGTCCATGTGGAAGAGGCCGAGTTCGACACCCACCCGACGATGGTCGCGCTTCCGGGCCTCCTCGATCCGATGGAGATGGGCCTTCAATTCCTTGCGCGAAGCGAAGGCCGTGCCGTAGATCCGCTGCAGCTTCGGGCCGGATTCATCTCCCCGGAAGTACGTTCCCGAGGACTCGAGCAGCTTGACGGCCCCGATCTGCCCCGCGTGCTGGACGTGGGGACCGCGGCAGAGATCCACGAAATCCCCGTGCCGGAAGACGGTGATCACGTCGTCCTCCGGAATGTCCGCCAGACGCGAGAGTTTCAGTTCCTCCCCCATCGACCGGAAGAGATCGGCCGCTTCCTGCCTGCTGAGCACCTGACGCTCGAAACGGGCGTCTTCGGCCAGGATCGAATCCATCTCCTTTTCGATCCGCTCGAGATCCTCGGGCGTGAAGGGCTCATCGACCAGGAAGTCGTACTGGAATTTCTCGGCGTGATCGCTGCGTCCGGCGTCGACCTGGGCGGACGGAAAGAGTCGTTTCACGGCGTCCGCCATGACGTGCTCGGCCGAATGTCGGATGACCTCTCCGCCGGCCGGATCCCGCGCCGTCACGATCTCGAGTTCGACGTCCCCGGAAAGCGGCTGTCGCAGATCCACCAGCTTCCCGCCAATCCGTCCCGCGAGCGCGGCCCTGGCGAGCCCCGGACCGATCCGTTCGGCCACCTCGAGAACCGTGGCGCCGGATTCGAGTTCCAGCGTCTTGCCATCGGGCAGTGTGACGGTCAAGCCGCTCATCGCGGCGAGGAGGCCGAATGCAGAACGAATCCGAGCGGAGTCGCAGGCCGGCCGATCGCCATGCACGGCTGCATGGCTCCGGGTTCCGCTGGGTTTTCGGGATCTACGTTCAAGAACACGAAACTCCTCGACTCCTGCCCCGCTGCCGATCTCGACCCGACCCGGCCAGCTTCTTCCTCCGTCCGTCTCGGGACGAAGAACCATGCCCCTCGGACGGGGCACCGGATGTGTCCGGGGACGACTGGGAGGGGTTTCCCCAGCTGGTAGGCACGGGCGGAATTGAACCGCCGACCCCCGCCATGTCAAGGCGGTGCTCTAGACCCCTGAGCTACGTGCCTGGACCCAGCTAAGGCGCCGGTTTGATTAGCCTTTTGGAAGGCCGGTGTCAATCGTTTTCGTCTTCCCGCTCCGGCCGGCGACGAAGAGGCGCCGATCTCAGCCTCCGTGCGCCCCGGAAGCGCCCGGTTCCAGCCCGGTGGCGGAACCTCCGGCATCGGATTCCGGGATCCAGCGACCCACCAGCAGGATCCGGCGGCCGGCGGGATCGATGCCCACGGACTCGAGTTCCAGCCCCGGGCGATCGAGGCGGGTGAGCCGCGCCGACAAGGCTTCGGGCTCATCGGGCCCGTCGACCGCGAGAATCTGCCGACCCGGGGCGAACTCGAGCATCTCCACGCGCGTGGCCCGAAGTTCATCCCGCATCGCCTCGACGACCGTCCGATAGGCCTCGAATCGCGAAAGCCCGATCAACTCGACGATGACGGGCTCTCCCCGGGCCGGCTCCGAACGCGACGATGCGATCAGCCCCGCTTCCTCGAGAGCCCGCGTGACCCGATCGACGTCGACGATGACCTCGACGACGACGAC
>DRKE01000521.1 GCA_011051925.1 Deltaproteobacteria bacterium | reverse complement strand
TGGTAGGGGAGGATGTAGGAGGCTTCGGTGGTGCCGGCATAGGCTTCGATGTCGTCGAAGAAGGGGACCTCGGGATACTCTGCCTGATCGTCGCCCCACCACATCCAGATCAATTCATGTTCTTCACGCAGCACGGGGGCGGGCAGGTCGAGGGCTCTTGGAATGCGGGCGTCCGGGCCTTCGCAGGGAAGCAGGGTGCAGCGCCCGCTGCCGTCGAAGCGAAAGCCATGCCAGGGACATTCGATCTCTCCCTCGATCACGCGCCCGCCCGCCATCGACGCACCGCGATGCGGACAGGTCGCGGGAAGTGCCCGGGCGGCGCCTGCGACATCCCGCCAGAGAACGAAGTCGCGCCCGAAGCGTCTGATTCCAACGGATCTCCTGCCAAGCGCTCCGGCTTCGAGAATGGGGTACCAGCGGTCCTTGAGCACGTTCACCTCCAAACTGACCAATAGGTCGGTTTATAGACCAATTGGTCGGTTTTGTCGAGCAATGAGTCGGGCGTGCTGCGCGCCGCCGCGAGAACGCATCGAAGGCGAACTTGAAGTCCATCTCGATATCTGATGATATATTCATATGAATTGATCAAGGACTCATCCATGCCCGCCCGAATCTCTCCCCTCGATGACTGCGCGATTCGCGTGGTCGACCCTGCCCGCGTCGAGTCCGCCAGGGCGCAACTCCCCGCCGAGGAGGAGCTGGCCCATCTCACGCAGCTCTTCCGCCTGATGGGCGACGTCGCCCGGGCGCGGCTCCTCTATGCCCTGCTCGAGGCCGGCGAGCTGTGTGTCTGCGATCTCGCCGCCGCGACCGGCACGCCGGAAACGAACGTCTCCCATGCCCTTCGCCTGCTTCGAACGGCGGGCATCGTGAAGGCGCGCCGGGCCGGACGAATGATCCACTACAGCCTCGACGACGCCCACGTACGCATGCTTCTCGACCTTTCTCGTGAGCACCTTCGACATCGACGGGGAGGCGAATGATGGAAACGGCCTGGGCACGAGGGCTCCTCTACTCGAATCTCCTCTCGCAGCTGGCGCTCTTCGCGGGTGCCCTCTGGTCGATCGCGTTTCCGGACCGCCGCGTCTACCCGATGATGCGGCGCGATGGCTGGTGGCTGGCGATGTGGATCCTCTTCGGTTTCGCCTTCCTGACGAATCCGGTCTTCGTGGTTCTCGACTGGGACTCCGGATCCCTGGCGAGCCCGCTCCGATTCTGGATCGGCGCTCCCGTCGTGCTCACCGGCTCCGCACTGGTCCTCTGGGCCATCGCGACGTTCGGCTTGAATCGGACGTCCGGGTTGCCAGAGGGTTTTCTCGCCGAGGGACCCTATCGACTGAGCCGCAATCCCCAATACGTCGGTGATTTCCTTCTTTTCGCGGGAATCGCGATCATCGCGAACTCGGGCGCCGTCGCGGTGACCCAGCTCTTGATGGCATTCGTTCTCCTCCTGGGCCCCTTCGCCGAAGAACCCTGGCTCGAAGAGGTCTATGGCAAGCCCGACCTCGACGATCGCAGAAGCGTACCCCGCTATCTTTGAGGGCCCGGATGCCCCGGAGAATGCGAAGGCCGCCCATGGATCCGATCTACAAGAGCCCCGTGAATCGCGATGTGAAGCCCGCCGCGCCGGGCGAATTCGCGCCCGTCCGGATCGGGCCCATCCTGGCGGATCCGCCGGTCGTGCTGGCACCCATGGCCGGCATCACGAACGCGCCCTTTCGCCGACTCTGCCGGGGCTTCGGGGCCGGACTCTACGTGTCGGAGATGATCACGGCGCGCGCGCTGGTCGAGGGGAACGAGAAGACCCTCCGCCTGGCGGAATTCGATCCCGACGAATCGCCCCGGAGCCTCCAGCTCTACGGCGTCGATCCCCACTACGTCGGCGAGGCCGTCCGACGACTCGTCGACGAAGATCGCATCGACCATCTCGACATGAATTTCGGGTGCCCGGTCCGCAAGGTGACGCGCCGGGGCGGGGGAGCGGCGATCCCGGCGAAACCCCGGCTTCTCGAGGCGATCGTCCGGTCGGCCGTTCGAGCGGCGGGACCGGTTCCGGTCACGATCAAGTTCCGCATGGGCATCGACGACGATTGGCTGACCTTTCTCGAATCGGGTCGGATCGCGGAGGCCGAGGGTTGCGCGGCCGTCGCCCTCCATGCCCGCACCGCCGCACAGCTCTACGACGGAACCGCCGACTGGAATGCGATCGGCGAACTGAAGCAGGCGGTCCGGTCGATCCCGGTCTTCGGAAACGGCGACATCCTCGAGGCCTGGGATGCCCTTCGCATGATGCGCGCGACCGGATGCGACGGCGTCGTCGTGGGGCGCGGCTGCCTCGGGCGCCCCTGGCTCTTCCGGGATCTGGCCGCGGTCTTCGCCGGCCGCGAGCCCGACGATCCGCCGCGGTTCGGACCCGTCATGGAGACGATGCGCGAACACGCCCGGCTTCTCTGCGAATGGACGGGAACGCGGATCGGGATCCGCTCCTTCCGCAAGCACGCGACGTGGTACACGAAGGGCTTCCCCGGAAGCACCCGGATGCGCGACAAGCTGATCCGGATCGAATCGCTCGAGGAACTCGAATCGATCCTGGCCGAGGGCGATCCGGATCTCCTCTTTCCCGCCCGCGCCATGCGCATGAACCGGGGCAAGAAGGGCGGCCGCCAGCGGGTCCTGCTGCCCGAGGGCTTTCGGGACGACCTCGAGGACACGACCCCGCCCGAATCGGAAGAAGCGGGCGACGGCGGATAGGTCCCGGGGGCCGGGGCCCATCCGCTGTCCTCCAGCCGCGAC
>DRKE01000520.1 GCA_011051925.1 Deltaproteobacteria bacterium | reverse complement strand
GCCGACCTCTCGATGCCGATTGCCGAGATCCAGAGATTCCTGCCGCCGGCTCTGGAGGGGGCCCATGTCGTGATCGGCTCGAGGGAGGTGGACGGGGCGAGCCGTTTCGACGAGCCTCCCCGTCGTCACGTCATGGGACGGGTGTTCAATGCCCTGGTTCGGAACCTGTTGGTTCCGGAAATCCAGGACACGCAATGCGGGTTCAAGTGTTTCAGCGCTGATGCGGCCGACGCGATTTTCAGTCGACTGACTCGAGTCGGGTTCGGATTCGACGTGGAATCGCTCGTGATCGCCCGACGATTGGGCTACCGGATCGATGAGATTCCGATCAGCTGGTACTTCGACGCCGACAGTCGGGTACGGATGTTCCGGGATTCTGGCGGGATGATGCTCGACGTGCTGGCAATCTGGTGGAAGGAACGTCGAGGCTGCTACGACCGCAGGCCATCCGCTTCAGGCCCCGATGATGTCTCGTGACCGACGCCCGAGGACCCGGCGTGATAGCGCGATCAGGCTGATCGAGCCGAAAAGTCCGGCACTCCACTCGATTGCGACGACCGGGAGGTCGAAGCTTCCCGGATCCGGTTGCAGGATTCCGCCGATCGCGTAGATGAAGAAGAGGTGCAATAGATAGATCGCATAGGACGCGTCGGAAAGAGCGGCGATCGTGTCGGGTTCGCGTTTCCGTCCGCATGTCGAGACGAAAACGAGAGCGATGATGGCGTGAATGCATAGCCACGTCGCACCACGATACCATTCGCTTTCGCCTCCCGTCATCGCGATCTGCGACAAGCCGAGCACGGCCAACACCAGGATTCCCATCAGGAGAGATCGGTGCGCAGTGATGAAGGATCGGACCTCTCCGTAGTGGATTCGAATCTCCCAGCCGAGCAGGAAATAGCCCCACCATAGGAGCGGATTCCGGATATGCCAGAATACGGGCAGGATCAGGCCGGTCCGGCTCTCGAGCCAGCCTTGCGATCCGAGCAGGAGGCCGGTCAGGACCGCCAGGGCCGTTCGAGGCAGGATGGCGAAGAGTGGTGCGAGCAGGACGAGGAAGAAATGGACGAAGACGTAGTAGTAGGGCCCGAAAGACGATGCGAGTAGCAAGTCGTCCAGGATCGTTCCGAGGGAATGAGCCTGGCCTTGAACGAGCCACCAGGCTTGCGCTGCGATCGAACAGACGAGATAGGGAACGAGGACGCGCTTCAGTCGCCGTCGAGTCACGCTCCATGGAATCGGTTTCGAGGTCGCGTACAGGAAACCGGAACAAAAGAGGAAGGCGGGCACGGCGAATCGGGTCACGGCACCGAGGGCGAGTTCGGTGTCGGAAACCCTCGGGTCCCATGGGGCCCGCATCGAATGGATCAGGATGACCGAGACGATGCCCGCCGTCTTGAGCGTATCGATCTCGACGAAGCGCTGCCTGGAAGAGGGTGTGCTTGGCGACGCGGATGCCCGGTCCTCGGCTTCCACCGCCCCGGGTGGATCTCGATCGCTCATGAATCGCGCCCCTTTCGGTCGTGGCGAGCAGACGATGGTCCGGAACCCGCCGCTCGAACCAGTCAACGTCTTCCGACGCCCTCCGGCTCCTTCGCGGCGTCCCGCCGCCGCCAGATGCGGAGCATCCGAGGGTTGGGCGGATTGTCCAGGGCTCGCCGGTCGATACGATAGAGCCGCTCGAGGGTGCTTTCGAATTCCGGCATGTAGTCGGGCACCGAAGGCATGCCGGGCCAGCGTAGAACGCCCTGGACGATGACGCGCGGCCGGGTCTCCTGGATCAGCCGGGCGAGTTCCTTCCCGTTCTCGTCCCCGGTCATCCCGGGATAGACCTGGGAGAATCGGCGGGGCGTGTAGCGATCCGACAGGAAATACCAATGGGCTTCATGGCCGTAGACGAAGAGCGGCTCGCCCTCCGGAACGTTCTCGCGGATGTAGGCGACCAGCTCTTCCAGCCAGGCATCTCTCGGTCGTACCCAGAGTTCGGCTCGATCGAGCGAGAGGCGGTGGGTCAGGGTCGAATCGTATCGGAGGCCGAGGATCCCGGTGACCAGCAGGAGGGCGGTGACGAAGACGGCTTCGACGCGGCGACGTCTTCGTTGAAGGCGATCGGCGATCGCGGGGCGTGCCCGCCATCCGAGGCCGAGCAGCGAGGGGCGGGCGAACGCGAAGATCATCAGCACGACGGCGGGATAGACCGTGATGACGTGGATGAAATCGGCGCGGGGAAAGGCGGAGAGCGTGATCGCGAGGCAGACGCCGGCGGCGCTGAAGAAATGCGCCCGCGCGAGAAGGTGTTCCTCCTGGTCTTCTGCTTCGCCTTCCCCGGCTCGTCGGAAGGCGCGCAGCCAGGACCATGCGATCGCGCCGAAGATCACGGGGATCGAGGTGTAGATCAGTCGCGTCGCGACTTCGCCGATGGCGAGATAGAGGCCCCGGGGCGGTTGCAACGGTTTGGTCCAGCGAAGGACGAGTTCCAGGTAGGGCTGGGAATAATAGACCGGTCCCTTCGAGCGGAGCTCGCCGAGCTGCCACCACTCGAGTGGCGGCAGGAAGGAGAGGCCGCTGGTCGGAAGGTAGCCCGTGAACGGGCGCAGGAGCCCCGCTCGAATCATCTCCCCGAAGACGCCCTGGCTTGCGAAATAGGCGGACATCGAACCGGCGACCGCGAGCAGGCCCACGACGTAGACGACCGCTTCCACGAGACGCCCGGGACGTCGCCTCGGGCCATGGGCGAACGCGGGGAAGACGATCACCGCGAGGAAGACGATGGAGACCGCGATCCCCGTCGACTGTTTGGTGATGACCGACAGACCGGTCAGGATGCCGACCAGGAAGAGGCGCAGCGAGGCCCCGTCGAAGCGATGGCGCAGGAAGAGGGCGAGTGCGAGGAGGGCCGCGGCGACCGAGGCATCCGCGTAGAAGAACATCGTATAGATCGGAAAGGCGATGAACTTGAGACTGAGGAGCGATGCCCCGCAGAGGGCCGCGCGCTTTTCATCCATCAGGGCGAGGGCACAGGCATAGACGCCCAGAACCGTCGCGCAGAAGATCGCGCCGG
>DRKE01000519.1 GCA_011051925.1 Deltaproteobacteria bacterium | reverse complement strand
TGCCCGGCGCCTGTGCGGGTTGGTTCGACCTGCATGCGCGTCATGCGAGCCGACCGATGGACGAACTCCTCGAGCCGGCGATCCGACTCGCGGAAGAGGGTTTCCCCGTCGCTCCCTTCAACAGCCGCTTGTGGGCACTCGGCGTTGCGACACAGCTCGGAAGATCTCCGGGAGGCAGGGAATTGATGATCGACGGCCGTGCCCCCCGCCCGGGCGAGCGATTTCGCAACCCCACGCTCGCACGATCTCTCCGTCTGCTGGCACGCGACGGACGAGAGGCCTTCTACGCGGGTGAGCTGGGCGAGCGCATCGTCTCGACGGTCCGGGCCCAGGGCGGCGTTCTCGAGATGAGCGATCTCGAGAGTCATCAGAGCAGCTGGGAAACGGCGATTTCGACTGAGTACCGCGGGTTGCGCGTCTGGGAGTGTCCACCGAACGGTCAGGGAATCGCCAGCCTGCTCGCGCTCAACCTGCTTCGGAACGTCGACCTGGCGGGCCAGGATCCGCTGGGCGCCGAGCGGCTCCATTGGCTGATCGAAGCCATGCGTCTCGCCTTCGCCGATGCCCGACACCACGTCGCCGACCCGACCCGGCAACGGGTCCCGACCGAGGCGCTTCTCTCCGACGCCTATGCGAAGGAACGTCTCGCCGAGATCGATCCCCGACACGCGAATCCCGATATCCGTTTCGGTCGCCCCTTCGCGGCCTCCGATACCGTCTACTTCTGCTGCGTCGATCAAGAAGGCAATGCCTGCTCCTTCATCAACAGCAACTACATGGCCTTCGGCACGGGGATCGTGCCCGAAGGAACGGGCTTCTCGCTCCAGAACCGGGGGTTCGGATTCAGTCTCGATCCACGCCACCCCAACGCGCTCGAACCCGGCAAACGCCCCTATCACACGATCATTCCGGGCCTCATCACGCGCGAATCGGACGGCAGCCTGTGGGGCCCCTTCGGCGTGATGGGCGGCTACATGCAGCCCCAGGGCCATCTCCAGGTGGTCGTCGCCGTGGCCGACGATGGACTGGATCCCCAGGCCGCGCTGGATCGGCCCCGCTTCAACATCACCGACGGCACCGCCAACGGCGACATCAAGCTCGAACCCGGCATCCCCTCCCGAACCCTCCAACGACTGGAAGAGATGGGGCACCCGATCCGATCGAGCAGCGGCTTTGCCCAGGTGCTCTTCGGACGCGGCCAGATGATCCGGCGCGAGAGCGACGGCGTGCTCTGGGGTGGCACCGATCCGAGAGCGGATGGCTGCGTCATGATCGTGCCGTAGGCCCCATCCGAAACCGCATCGCACGCCACCCGAATCCAGTCCGCAGGACGCAGGCAATTCGAAGCCGATCGGAATCCGTGCGTCACCACCGGGATGGTCGACCCCACCCACCCGACGGCGCTCTGCACGATCCAGGCGCACCGGATGTCCAACCCGAGCCATGCTGATCAGGACCATGGAAAAACGCAGTCGACCCCGCATCCCGAAACGCCTCACCTGCGAAATCGCATTGCATGGGCAACGGTATCCCGGGATCGTGCACGATCTCTCGGAGCGGGGTCTCTTCGTCCAGACGCTCGCCAATCCCACACCGAACAGCGTCGTCGAGATCCTCTTCGCCGGCACGGGGGATCGTCCCGACATCCGACTCGAAGCGGGTGTCGCGAGGCGACGCGTCGTTCCTTCCCGCCTGCAGGCTGCGGTGCCCTCTGGCGTGGGCCTCGAGATCCTGCCGCCCCGTACGGAATACGAGCGCTGGATCGCCCGACCGAGCGCGGGCCCGCGCCTCGGCGAGTCGATCTCGATCGCGCCGGCCTACGTCTCCGCGGAGGATCCGTCGGCGCCGTCTTCCGGGCCGATCCGAACCTTCCGTTTCCGGATGCGAAGACGGGATCGGCCAGAATCCCGGCTTCTCACCATTCGTTGTGAAACGGAAGCCGGCGCCCGGGCCCGGGCCCTCGCCCGCGCCGGTGCGGGCTGGAAGATCGCCGACATGCAGAGACTGTAGTCACTGCACGATGCGCATCGCCCGCCTTCCGACTCGAACGGCGGGCACGGGTCAGTCGCGCGTGATCCGAACCGGGATGCCCCGGCGCTCGGCGGCGACGCGATAGGCGACGGCCCAATCGATCCGCGATTGCTCGGATCCCGCGAACTTCCGGATGCGCGGACGCAGGTCGTCGGGCCGGATCCGGTCGAGGACCCCGTTCTCTTCGATCTGGCCCATCTCGTCGAGGGTCGGATGGACCTCGAGATAGAGGTCTCGTCCGACCCAGCCGAGCTTGACCGGCTCGTCGACCACGCGGACCGGGGTGCCGATCGCGGTCTCGTCGAAGAGACGCTGGATGCCTTCCGGGTAGAGCCGGATACATCCACGGGAAACCCGACGACCCACGCCATCGGGTTCGTTCGTGCCATGGATCAGATAGGTCGGCCAGCCGAGGTAGAGCGCCCGATTCCCGAGCGGATTCTCCGGACCGGCCCGAACGACGGCGGGCAGACTGGGATCTTCCGCCCGGGCGGAGCGCGTCGGATACCAGATCGGATCCCGACGCTTCCGAACGATCCGCGTCCGGCCCAGGGGCGTCGACCAGCCATCCCGCCCGACACCGATCGGAAAGCTCAACACCCGAGGACGCGATGAAGCCGCCGGACCGGCTGCCTGCGCCTCGCGGAAGAAATAGAGGCGCTGGTCGGCCAGGTTGATGACGATGCCTTCGCGGGGTCCCGAAGGAAGGACGTGGGCGGTCGGCAACACGATTCGCCTCCCGACGCCCGGAAGCCAGGGGTCGATGCCGGGATTGGCTGCGACGAGTTCAACATAGCCGAGCTCGAAGGGGCGGGTCAGGTCGAGGAGGGTCTCGTCTCCCCGAATTCGATGGGTTGCGATGCGGCCGATGATGTCTTCGGACTCGAAGCGACGGGAAAGGGGATCGCCGCCGATCCCGATCGTCGAACAGGCCGAAGACAGCCCGGCGAGCACGACCAGGAGCAGCTCGACCCGAACCCGATCGGCTCGGCGCATGACCCGCCAGGACCGTTCAGGGGCGGATTTCAACGAGAACGCCCTCTTCGACACGATCCCAGATCTCGTCCATCTCTTCGTTGGTCACGGCGATACATCCGTCCGTCCAGTCGACCATCCGATGGCCCGAGCCGATCAGCCCGAGCCCGTTGGGAAGACCATGGATCATGATCGAACCGCCCGGGTCGACACCGCTTTTCCGGGCGCGCCGGAGATCCTCCGCGTTGGGATAGGAGATGTGGAGAGCCCGATGGAAGTCACTGTCGCGCTTGCGGGCATCGATGCGATAGAGGCCTTCGGGTGTACGGCCATCGCCCCGCATCCGCTTGAGTCCCACCGGTGCCGAGCCGAGCGCGATTCCATAATCGGCGACCGATTCCATGCCAGCCAGCAGGATCAACCGCCGCTCTGCCTTGAGAACCAGGATCCGGTCGACCGGCGGTTCGGCATGGGGAGGGAGGGGCTCGTCGAGGACGAATTCGGGCCGCTTCTCGTCGGGGTCCGCACGGGCCGGACTTCCAATCCCCGAAACGATCCAGATGATCGTGACCGGGATCAGGACGAAGATCGAGCCGATCCGCCACCCTCGCCCCCTCATGCCGACCGACCCCGGTCGCTCCGGATGGCGTTATTTGCCGAGCGCCCGGACGTAGACGCGCTCGGCCTTCTCGTTGGCCAGGTTGGCCGCGGTCTCGGCGGCCGCTGCACGCTCGGCGGCGAGCTCGGCGCTCTCGCTCGCCCGAGTCGCCTTCTCCGCGGCCTGCTCTGCCGCGTCGCGCGCGATCCGGACGTCGTTGCGCAGGGCCGACACTTCGCTCCGCAGGGCGCTGATCTCGGAAGTCGTCGCGCAGCCGAGCAGGAGCGAGAGCAGGATCGGAATCAATACGAGTCGAGCGGGAAGATGCATCGAGCGAAACATGGATCGGGTACTCCTCTGAAAGCCTGGGTCCCATGGAACAACGGCCTCGTGCCGTGGGGGACCCAGGATGGAGAAAGGCGTGGCTCTTCGTCGTGATCATGATCACACATCCGCGACAATGCGCGCACCCTCGCAGCGACCCGGCACCCGGCCCCGGCGAGGCTTCCCTGGAATGGGTCCGCGAGAAGCCCGTCGACGGATCGACCGTTGAGCGGACACCCCGTGCGTCACTCCGGAAGCAATCGGTAGCGGATCGGCATCCGCTTGATGCCACCGAGAAAACTCGAACGCAGCCGCGCCGGCGTGCCCGCGAGTTCGATCTCCTCGAGTCGTGAGGCCAGCTCACCGAAGATCACGCGCAGCTCGAGCCTCGCGAGATTCGCCCCGAGACAGAAATGTTCGCCGATCCCGAATCCCAGATGGGGATTCGGCCGCCGATCGATCCGGAAGACCTCTCCATCCTCGAAGACCTCCTCGTCCCGATTCGCGGAGGGATAGAAGAGGCAGAAGGCGTCTCCCTTCCGGATCTGCTTGCCGTGCAACTCGACGTCTTCGGTCGCCGTCCTGCAGAACTGGATGACGGGCGTCGTCCAGCGGACGATCTCCTCGACTGCCGTGTCGATCAGGCCGGGATCGGCCCGGAGTTTCGCCCACTCGCCCGGGTTCTCGATCAGGGCGAGAAGGCCTCCGCTCGCCGCATTCCGCGTCGTCTCGTTCCCGGCGACGACGAGCAGGAAGTAGTACGACAGGAGTTCGAGGGGCGGCATCGGCGCGCCGTCGATCGTCGCATTGGCGAGGACGCTCACGATGTCATCCCGGGGGTCCTTGCGCCGCTCTGCCGCCAACTCTGCAAAATAGCCGAAGAGCTCGTTCCGGGTCTGTTCGATCGCGGCCACCCCCCCGGCACCGGCGTCGACATCCTCCGCGCGGAACTCGGGATCCGCCGACCCGGCCACACGGTTCGTCCATTCGAACATCTTCGGCCAATCCGCTCGCGGCACGCCCAACATGTCGGCGAGCACGCCGAGCGTCAGCGGGACCGCCAGGTCCCGAACGAAATCCCCCTCACGAACCTCCCCCTCTCCCGCCATCTCGCGCAGCAGGTCGCGGGCGATCCGTCGGACCTCCCCGGCCCGTCGCTGGATCGCACGCGGCGTGAACCAGGCGCTCGCCGCACCACGGTATTTCGCATGGTCGGGCGGATCCATGTTCAGCAGCTGTCGGACGAAGGTCCGCTCTCCCTCGACCGGAGCGCCCTCCTCGAAGATCGCCAGGCGCGGGCCGTTGATGAAGCGGGTCGGCTGTTTCGAGATCCAGACGATGTCCGCGCGCCGGGTCACGGCCCAGAATCCGACGCCGCCGGGCAGATCGAACCAATGGATCGGCGATTCCTTTCGCAGCCGCTTCCAGGCGGCGTGGGGATAGCCGTCTCGCATGTAGGTGTCGGGGCCGATCACATCGAGTTCGTCGAGGGGTGGGAGCGGGGACATGGGCGAAGGATACCGACTCGATGCGAAATGGGGTACGCGAGTCGCCGAGATCGGGGCTGAGAGCCTGTCCCCATGCCCCTTCGGTCGTGATGCACGCGCCTTCGGTCCGATCCCTGCGTCGCGAAACCTCGACGTCGCCAATGCACCGCTTGCGATCTCGCCCCTCGATCCCGAACGGGATCCGCGCACCTCTCCCGGTCAGGGGTTTTGGGATAGGCTCCAGGCTGGATCAGCCCCGACGTCCACCCCGCACAGGGAGACCCCCCGATGACCCCGAAGCGCCAGACGATCCCGGGCGGGCGCTCGTGACCGGAAACACGCATGTCGTGATCGTCGGGGGCGGGTTCGGCGGCATCAACGTCGCCAGGACACTCCTGCGACACGGCGGATCCCGGATCCGCGTCACGCTCATCGATCGCCGCAACCATCATCTCTTCCAACCCCTGCTCTATCAGGTCGCGACCGCGGGGCTTTCGCCCGCCGACATCGCGACACCGATCCGCGCGATCTTCCGAGGCGATCCCCGCATCCGCGTTCGCCTCGCGACGGCGACCGATGTCGATCTCGCAAGCCGGATCCTCACGACGGACGGAGGAGACGTCCCGTACGACCACCTCGTCCTGGCCTGCGGTGCCACGCATGCCTATTTCGGGCATGAGGAATGGGAGGATCGCGCCCCCGGCCTCAAGACGATCGAACAGGCGACCGAGATCCGCAGGCGTGTCCTCACGGCCTTCGAGCGCGCGGAGTTCGAGTCCGACAGGGAAGAACGCCGCCGACTGCTGACCTTCGTCATCGTGGGTGGGGGGCCGACCGGGGTGGAACTCGCCGGCGCACTCGGTGAACTCTCGCGGTACACCCTCACGCGGGATTTCCGGAACATCGACCCGAGCTCGACGCGGGTCATCCTGGTCGAGGGCGGTCCCCGGATCCTGCCGACTTTCGCCCCCGAACTCTCCCACAAGGCGGCCCGTAGCCTCGAGAAGCTCGGGGTCACCCTCTGGACCGAAACGCAGGTCACGCAGATCGACGAGCGACACGTCCACGCGGGAGACGAGATCGTCGAGGCCGCGACCGTACTCTGGGCCGCGGGCGTGAAGGCCTCTTCCCTCGGCGAGAAGCTCGGCGTCGAACTCGACCGGGCGGGGCGCGTCCGGGTCGCGCCCGATCTCTCCCTGCCCGACCATCCCGAGGTCTTCGTGATCGGGGATCAAGCCCGTGTCGAACTGGACGGTCGACCCGTCCCGGGAATCGCCCCCGCGGCCATCCAGCAGGGAAGGCATGTCGCGAAGAACATCCTGCACGACCTCCGCGACTCGCCACGGGAGGTCTTCGAGTACCATGACCACGGCATCATGGCGACGATCGGCCGGGCAACGGCCGTTCTCCAGCGCGGAACACTCCGTCTGAATGGCCTGGTCGCATGGCTGATCTGGGGCTTCATCCACATCCTGTACCTGATCGGCTTCCGCAACCGGCTCCTCGTCTTCATCCAATGGACCTGGTCGTATTTCCGCCACGGCCGCGGAGCGCGGATCATCACGGAACCCGACTGGCGTCTTCACGGGGTCCATTCGCCCGCCTCCACCGGGCGTCGGCACGCGCCGGACGATCCCGGCGATCCCCGCAAGGAACGTTCATGACTTCCGCGATCGATTTCCAGGTCGCCCTCAGCGGGGATGAGACGACCATCGTCCGCGACATCCCGGGACCGCCGGATGCCCTGCCCGTCCTGCTCCTTCACGGGCTCGGCGCAACGGCACGACTGAACTGGGGGCCCAGCTTCCGACCTCTTTCGGACGAGTTCCGCGTGCTCGCCCTCGACCATCGCGGCCACGGTCGGGGTCTGCGAACCCGGCGCTTCCGTCTCGAGCAATGTGCCGACGACGCGGTCGAAGTCGCCCGGGCTCGTGGTGTGGAACGATTCATCGCCGTCGGATACTCGATGGGTGGACCGATCGCTTCACTCGCCTGGCAGCGTCATCCCGATCGGGTCGCGGGGCTCGTGCTGTGTGCGACAGCGCGCCATTTCATGCGACGGCGCGTGGCTCGCATGGCCCGGATGGGTCTACCGGTCGCGGCCCTGGCAGCACGGCTCGTCCCCTCGGTCGCCCTCGACCGGATGCTGCAGCGGATGCTCGCCCGCGTCGAACACCCGGAGCTGCGCGAACGGATCCATCGTGAGTTCGAGGGCCATGATCCCGCCTCGATCCTCCAGGCAACCCATGCCCTCAGCCGTTTCTCGTCCCACGACTGGATCGGGCGCGTCGACGTACCGACCGCGGTCGTCGTGACGACCCGCGACGAGCTCGTACCGCCGGACCGGCAGCGAAAGCTCGCCGCGTCGATTCCCGGAGCCGAAGTCTTCGAGGTCGAAGGAGACCACAGCGCCTGCGTGAGCCGCGCGAATCTCTTCGTTCCGGCGTTGCTGGCGGCCTGTCGGAGCGTCGAAACCCGGATCGAAGGGACGCATCGGACGCGCTAGGCAATCCCTTCGATCGCGGGGGGCGGGTTCCCGCATCTAGAACCGGAGGGTCAGGGTTCCACGAACCTGTCGGGGCGCGACGGGATGCAGATGGACGTCCGGGACGGGCGCGGCTTCGCCTGCGAGACGCGAGGCGAAGAAGTACTCGATCTCGTTGTCCCGCGAATCGAGGAGATTCAGGACCGTCACCCCGAGCGTCACGGGTCCCCATTCGTAGGAGGCCCCGAGATGGACCAGCGTGGTCGAGCCCGCACGCTGCGTGTCGTCTTCGACGAGGGGATAGGATCCGAAGTGCCGGACACGGAGACTCCCCGCCCAGCCTCCTGCCGAGAGCGTCACGCCGGCGGAAACGACCTGCTCGATCGCATTCGGAATGCGATCGCGTCCAGACGGGAGTCCCTTGAACTCGGCATGCGATCGGGCGAAGGACGCGTCGAAGGCCAGCCAGTGGAAGGGCCGGAAGAAGCCGGTCAGCTCGACTCCGTAGCGTCGGCTTCCTCCTTGCGGCACGGTCGTTCCGGAATCGCCGGCAAAGACCAGTTCCGACTCGGAATCGAGGAACCAGAGGACGCCCGTCAGGTGGAGACGCTCGTTCGGCTGCCAGCGCAACCCGACCTCGCTGCCCCATTGACGCGCGATCGGGTCGACCCGACGGGTCCTCAGACCCGTCGTCGGATCGATCCGAATCGTCGCACCGCGCGCGTCGTTCGAATGGAATCCGCCGCCACCGTCGACGTAGATCTCGACCGTGTCGGACGGCCGAAGGATCAGTGCGAGCTTCGGGCTCACCAGGCCGTCGACGTCCGTCCCGGAATTGCTCGATGCGCCGAGCCCCGCTCCGGTGTCGACATCGAAGACGAGGAGATCACCGCGAAGACCCGCCTGCCACGTCATCCATTCGAACGGGGACCATTCGAACTCCGCAAAGAGACTTCCGGACCCCTCCACGACGTC
>DRKE01000518.1 GCA_011051925.1 Deltaproteobacteria bacterium | reverse complement strand
TACGTGGGCTATCTCGACCGCAGCGTCGGCCTCCCGCCGACCGGGGTCGACCGCGGAAGGGTTCCCGGCGACCGGTCCGGAGAGGATGGCGCAGCGCAGGGGGCCTACGTGTTGTGTCTCGTGGGGGGCGGTGAGGATGGCGTCCGATTGGCAGAGACCTTCTGCGGGATCGAACACCGGCCCAAACAGGCCGGTGTCCTCCTGCTCGGTCCCTTCATGCCCGCGTCGACCCGGAATCGGCTCCATCGACTCGCATCGGAGAAGAAGGACCTCCGCATCCTCGATTTCGTGGTCGATCCGCTGGGGCTCGTGCGGGATGCCGACTGCGTCATCACGATGGGGGGGCACAATTCCGTTTCGGAAGCGTTGTCCTTCGATCGACCCTCGTTGATCGTGCCCCGGGTCGCACCTCGGCGGGAACAGTGGGTTCGTGCCCACAAGCTGGCGAAGCTCGGACTCGTGGACGTCTGCGACCCGGAAGACCTGTCTCCGAGACGCCTCGAGAGCTGGATCGAGAAGGTCCGGAACGGTTCGCGGCGTCTCCAGACGGGTTCGACCCTGGACATGGGCGGGCTCGATCGGGTCCGGGAGATCGTGGAGGGTCTCGGACATCGGAGACGAAGGTCCCCGGAAGGGGGGTCGCTATGGGCCCGGTAGAGAGGGACTCCGATCCGGCCCTTCGCGTCGCCTATCTCGTGAAACGATACCCGCGTTTCTCCGAGACCTTCATCGTGAACGAGATCCTCGCCCACGAAGAAGCGGGGCTTCCCCTCGAGATCTTCGCCCTCAAGCCATCGAACGACACCCATTTCCAGGACGAGATCGCGCGCGTTCGCGCACCTGTCCGGATCCTGCCCCATTCCGGGCTGAAGGCGGCGACCCTCTGGGACGGGCTTTGCAGCGCGCAGCGGAAGCTGCCCGGTTTTCCGGAGGCGCTCCCCTCCGCATGGTCCGAGCCGGTCTCCGTGGTCCATCAGGCGCTCGTTTTCGCGGAGGCCCTGGTGGATTCACGGATCGACCATGTCCATGCCCATTTCGGGACTTCGCCAGCGACGGTGGCCGGACTCGCGGCCCGCTTTGCCGGAATCTCATACAGCTTTACCGCGCACGCCAAGGACCTCTACCACGAGAACGTCGATCGGGACGATCTGCGTCGGCGTCACGACGGCCATGCGACCATCGTGACGGTCAGCGATTTCAATCGGCGCTGTCTCGTCGAGGAATTCGGGTTCGACGGTCGACGCATCGAACGCGTCTACAACGGCCTCGATCTCGATCGGTTCCGCTATGCACCACCGATCCTTCGGCCACAGCGGATCATCGCGATCGGCCGCCTGATCGAGAAGAAGGGCTTCGACGATCTGATCGACGCCTGCGGGCTGCTGCAGGACGCCGGGGCGCGCTTCGAGTGTCGGATCATCGGAATGGGGCCGGAGGAATCCCGTCTACGGGAAAGGATCGGGACGCTCGGGCTCGCTGATCGGGTCTCCCTGCTCGGGCCCCTGCCCCAGCATCGGGTGCGATCCGAGCTCGAAGAGGCGGCGGTCTTCGCTGCGCCGTGCGTCGTCGCAGGCGATGGGGACCGCGATGGCGTACCGACGACCCTGATCGAAGCGATGGCGCTCGGCGTGCCCTGCGTGTCGACCGACGTCACGGGCATTCCCGAACTCGTCCGACACGAGGAAACCGGACTCGTCGTTCCGCAGCACGATCCGAAAGCGCTCGCGGGGGCGCTCGGTCGCCTGCTCGATCGCTCGGGCGATCGGATGGAATTCTCGATCCAGGGGAGAAAGCACGTCGAAGCCGAGTTCGACGTTCGCAGGAGCACCCGACGACTTCGCGAGATCTTCCGGTCGGCGGTCGCGGAGCGCGCGGGACATGCGAACAGGACGGGAGAGGCCGCATGAGGGTTGCCTACGTCTGTGCCGATCGGGGTGTTCCGGTCTTCGGTCGCAAGGGCTGCTCCGTGCACGTCCAGGCGATCCTGCGTGCCTTCCTGCGCAGGGGCTTCGACGTCGACCTCTTTGCCGCGCGGTCGGGAGGCGATCCGCCGCCGGATCTCCGGGGGCTTCGCGTCCATCGGGTGGACGCTTCCGGTGGCGGCGGACAGGGACATTCCTGTGAATCGTCGAAGGGGTTGAATGGAGCCCTGCGTGCGGCGCTCGATGCCTCGGGCGAACGCTATGCCCTCGTCTATGAACGCCATGCTCTCTGGTCCTCGAGCGCCATGGAATGGGCGAGGAACAGGGGCATTCCCGGAATCCTGGAGATCAACGCACCGCTCGTCGACGAGCAGAGAAAGCATCGGCGACTGGAGAATCCGGAACGAGCCCGTCTGGTCGCTTCCGACGTACTCCATGCGGCCACGCTGCGGGTCGCCGTTTCGATGCAGGTCGCGGTCCAGCATTGGGAATACGGGATTCCGCCCGACGGATTCCTGATCTGTCCCAATGGCGTGGATCCGGATCGGTTTCCCCGGGCGAACCGGCGGAACGACCCCGGGCCGCCAGGGCAGCCCTTCACGATCGGTTTTCTCGGCACGCTCAAGCCCTGGCACGGTCTCGAGGTCCTCCTCGATGCGTTCTGCATGCTCGCCCGGCGCGATGCCGGCTATCGCCTGCTGGTGGTCGGCGATGGACCCCAGCGAGAGGCCGTCGAAGCGCGACTCGAGGCGGAGGGGCTTTCCGATCGCGCGACGCTGACGGGTCTGGTCGATCCCTCGGAAGTGCCGGGTTGGCTCGCGAAGATGAACGTCGGCACGGCGCCCTATGCCGACGCCGCGGGGCTCTATTTCTCACCGCTCAAGATCGTCGAATACATGGCCGCGGGTCTGCCCGTCGTGGCGTCGCGAGCGGGACAGATCGAGGAACTGATCGAGGACGAAGGATCGGGGCTGCTCGTCGAGGCTGGCGATGCGTCGGCGCTCGCGCGGGCACTCGAGCGGAT
>DRKE01000517.1 GCA_011051925.1 Deltaproteobacteria bacterium | reverse complement strand
CTGTCGCTCAGCGAGGCCGCCCACCATGCGGGTTTCTCGGACGCGTCCCATTTCACGAGACCCTTCCGAAAGACGTTCGGATTGGCCCCGTCCCAGATCGCGGACCGCCTCACCCTGATGTGATCTCCGCCAGGGTCCCACTGCGGCCGGGCCGACCGACTTCACACGGTCTCCGACGCTTTCGATCAGGCTCTCCAGCTGACTCGACACGCGAAACTCCGATCCGTGCTGTGGGTCACGATCTTTTCCTGGTACGGACCCGACACCGGGCGGGAGAGGATCCGTCCGGGCCATCCGGAGCCACCGAGAAGACAGTATGTATGGAGGAGGCGTTCCTCTCTGGCCCGCCCTGCGAAGCTGGCAGGGATGCCGGGATCCGGAACAGGAGCGCCACGACCCCCTTGAGTGACCTCTCTCGCCGGCGATCCGGGAACATCGACGTAACCGACAAGGCCCGAGTTCGGGCAGGTAGGACGGATCGAATCTAGCGGACCGGCCGACCGACACGGGTTCCCAACGCGATCCCGACATACGCGCCCACGGCGGTTCCGAGCAGCCAGAGCCAGAACACACCCCAGGACACGTCATAGGACTGAAGCGCGATTCCCGGCGCGAGCAGGAGGAAAAGCGCAAGCGCGGCCAGAACGGGCCGTATCGGTCGCCCCCGATTCGACAGCGTGAATACGAGGGCTGCGACGGCACCAATGAAAATCGTCACCACCAGACCGAAACAACTCGCACTCAGCGCGGGACCGAGTTCCCCCGAAAGCCTGGCGCCAACCTGCGTATCGGCCCACCAGACGAGAAAATGCTGATTCGAGCAGGCCGCTCCGCAGATTCCCGCCAACCCGAGGCCCAGGACGCCGATGCCGGCGGCTTCAGCCAGGGGAAGCGAGGGCGTTCGGATCTGCAGGAAGTAGGCGGCGAGACTGACGATCAGAATACCCGACCAGATCACGGCGACGGCGGACGCGTGCCAGGTGGGATGGTGTCCCATGGGATGTCCGAGAACCAGATGCATGACGCCGAGAGTCCCCACCACTCCGAGCACCCCGGCTCCGACCAATCGACGAGCCGTCGACCCGCCACGACGTTCGACGTCCTGCTCGATCGAAGCGAGGATCCCCGAAGCCACGCCTTCCCTCAGATGATCCGGTGTCGATTCACCCTGCGATTCCACTACGACTCCAGCCGCCCTTCGCCCCATCCATGGATCCCGGCAAATCGTGTCTATAGCCCGCCAAGAGCACTCGAACGAACACGACCCGTCGCGCGGGACGCCATCTTCTTGACCGCATCGACCGACTTCCCGAGATGCTCGGCGATCTCCGGGTAGCCGACCCCCATGACCTTCGAAGACACGAGCACGTAGCCTTCTTCGGGCGAAAGAGCACCCAGGATTCGCGTGCACGATTCCCTCCGGGCAACGCGCTCTTCGCTCCAGGTCTCGCCGGAGCCGGGATCACGATCTCCAAGACACACCTCCGGCGTCCGGGATTCCCTGCGCCACTCGTCGATGACGAGATTTCCGGCGATCTGGAAGAACCAGGCCGCGAACGAGCGAGCGGGATCGTAATGCCCTCTGGCACGATGGATTCGGAGAAAGAGCGCCTGATAGAGGTCCTCTGCCCTCTCCGGGGATTGGGTTCTCTTGAGAAAGTAGGCATAGGCACGTGACTCATACCGCGAGAAGAGTTCCTGGAAGGCTTCGTGGTCTCCGGCAGCATATCGGCTCATCAGGCTTTCGTCGGATTCGTCTCGCGTATCTTCCTGACTTCTCCTGGGGTACATGCGCTTCTCCCCGATCCTGGCAACGGACAGCGAGAGCAAGTCGTGTGCCAATTGCCGCCCGCCACGGCGAGCGTCAACGGGCGATCTGACGCGCCCCGCCCCTTCCAGAGAGGAATCGTGACAGACAGTCCCATGTCAACACCGCTCGCTTCGGGGTTCCGATCGAAGTCCCACGGCCGTGCTCTTTGGGATTCTCCGACATATCGAGTCACCCTTCCCGCCTCGAGACGGTACTGGATGACGCGAGACCCGAATCTCGCACGAACCAGCATACCAGCATACGGGAGAACAGAATGTCGAGAATCGCCCTCGCCCTGCTCTGTGGCATGATCGCCCTTGCACCCCTCCCCGGCCTCGCCGACGACGGCAGCGCCGACGCGACACTCGAGGAGTTCGTGATCCGGACGGCGGAAACCGCTAGACAACACGAGGCCCTCGCCCACTACTACGAAGGCAAGGCACAAGAAGCCCGTTCCGAAGCCAGGCGACACGAGAAAATGGGACGTGCATACCGCGGTACGGCCAAGATCACCCAACAGAACAGGATGAGGGCGCATTGTCAGAAGATCTCGAAGCAATACGAAGAAATGGCGAAGGAATACGACGCATTGGCAAAGCTTCACGCCGCGGAGGCGCGCTGACGGCGCGAACGGAAACTCGCGACCGGTTCCGATCCGATCGCTGGCGTGGCTCCTGTCCCTGGTTTTCGGTCTTCTCTCGACCGCCTGCGTCCTCCGCGACGCGGGGGTTGCGCCGGACGACATGAGTGTCGAGCAGCATCGCCAGCGGGCCGACGCCCATGCGGCGAAAGCCCGCCGACACCGAGGAAGATACGACCCCAAGACACGAATCGAGCGGAATTCGGGCGACCTCACCGAAACGGGAAGGTGGAAGCGCGACTACGACGATCGCGACGAAGAAGAGTATTCGTGGGGCGGCAGCAGCTACAACCCGAGCGCCCGCCACCTCAGGGATGCCAGAAGACACGAAGCGCTGGCACAGGAACATCTCGACAGCGCGCGTTTCCTGGAACGTTTCGAAGAAGCCAAGTGTGGCGCGTTTCCGCCCGAAATCGGGACGCAATGTCCGCTGCTGGGTCAGCTGGTCGACGGCAAGGGAATCCCCGGGGGCGTCCGTGTCCGGCTGGCAGAAGACGTCGACGTCGATGCGGCGGTCGAAGATATGCGCTGCCACGTCGCCTTCGCGCGCTCGATCGGCCATTCGGGATGAACGATTGTCCTCTCTACATCGAGGTCTACATCGAGGGAATCCGGATGACTCGAGTCGACTCGACCCGGGAAATTGACTTCCTGGTCCAAGAAGGAACCAGACCCGACGCCCTTCGCGAACTGATGAAGGCGCATCTCTCGACCGGCACGACCGGGACAGAATCGAACGGGGTCAATCGGCCCTTCCCGCTCCGCGAAGCGCATCGACGATCGCCGCCACTTCGGAATCACTCAGACCGAATTGGGGCATGACCGTCTTCGGATTGTGTTCCTTGGGTGTCTGGATCTGGACGCGAATCCACTCTTCGGACTGTCGCGAGAAGACCCCGTTCAGATCGGGCCCGATCGTCCCACCCGCATCGCCGATCCGATGGCATCCCTGACATCCATAGGTCTTGATCAGTTCGTCGCCGGAGATCCTTGCGGCCGCCTCGACTTTCATCCGTGCGACTTTTCTTGGCGGCGGATTGTTGCTCGCTCGAAGGAACGCTTCGATCGCCCTGGCTTGCTCGCCCGGTAGCCCGGCAATCACGCGCATATGGGTCACGATGAGTGGCCAGTTCGCATCCGAGAATTCGGATGGACCTCGTGGGTTGTGACAACGACCGCAGTTGTCGGAATAGAGACTCGCACCGCGTGCCAGGTCGATCTTCTCTTCGTCAGCCCCGACGGCCGGGGAAACGATCGCCATCGACATCGCAAGGATCGCGGTACCGAAGAGCACTGACTTCCAATCGCATCGATCGAATCGTTCCGTCATTTCGTCTCCTCTGCCCATCCCGCCCGGAGGCGACCCGACCACTCTAGAAGCCATACGCGAACTGCGCGATGAATCGATCATCTTTGACTCCGCCGGTATTGCGTTCGTAGGTGAATTTCAGGGGGGCGGACTCGTAGACCCAGAATACGAGACCGACCGCCAGCTGTTCCCGCTCCTTGGGATCGAAACTCGCGATCTGGCCCCAGCGAACGACTGTCTCGACCCTGCCAAGCAGGCTCCAGACGCTCTCCGACGACGGAAAGATCTCCCGAAGCCGATAGGCGGCCTGGATGTAGTAGCCGTTCGATGCGGGATTCGAGTCTTCCTGGGACAGACGGACATATTCCGCACGGATCTCGAGTTCCCGCCATCGGTACCAGAAATCGGAACCCACGAGCATGAATCGCTTGTTGCTGCCCGCGAGCTTCCCCGCCTGAAAGGATCCGCCGATCTCGATGTTCGGAATCGGGAGGAACGCCAGCCGCCCCCCGCCGGCGAAATCGCTCGTCAGGTTCGACGTACTCGTGAAATCGATGTCGAGCGCTTCGTCTCGAAGGGTCGGATCACCTTGCAGATTGGGGGAGTTGACCGCATAGGCAGCATACGTGAATTTCGATCGATCGCAGCAAAGGGGCGCTCCTCCACTGACCATGACCCCGACCTGCTTGATGACCGGAATGATCCCCTGCCCCCCGTAGAGGATCGGCCTCGAGGCCATCTTGTTGATCCAGTTCGGATGCAGGCGCTGCCCGAAGGCATTGAAGGGCGTGAGAAAATAGCCGCCGCTAATGACCATCCAGTCATTCAACAGGAAGTCGATCTGCGAGAACTCGAGCCCCACTTCGGTTTCGGTCTCGAACCCGGGCTCCCGACCGAGTTCCAGTTCGAGTTCGCCATTGAAGTGCAGGCGATTGGACATGCGATAGTGGAAACCGGGATTGAAACTCGCGCCGAATCCGTCGGGCGCGTCCTCGGTCCCGATGAATTCCGCCGTTCCGTACCCACTGATCATGAAGCGACTCTCGGGCGCGGTCTCGAAGTCTTCGATGCGCTCGTCGACGTAGTCGGAGCTGACCCCGGTCGGGTTCTCTCCCTCGTCGGCAGGTCTTCCGGCCCCTCCCGAAGTGGCCTCCCGCTCTTTGAGATCGGCGACCTCCCCCTGTAGCCCCTCGATCAAAGCCCCCTGCCGGTCGACCGTATCGCGTAGATCCTTCAGTTCATCGCCCTGAGCGACGGGAACCACGCAAACGAGCAGCACAGCCGATACGACGATCGTGGCCCCCGCCCGCATCCGAGTCTCGATTCGCAATTCCGATCTCCCCCTCACCCGATCCGGTTCGTCCATCCAGTCGACGTCAAGCCAGCCCATGAATGACCTACGACGACGATCCAATACGAGGATCCACCGCGGTAGCCCAGCGTAGTGTCCGAATACGTTCGACTCGCGTCGATCGTGACGGAAAAAACGGAAATGATGAGCGATGGAACGAGAAGACATCGCCGAAGGCGATCATCCATCGACGACGGACGCCTTGGGAGAGCTCTTCGGAGGAACGGCCGACGACTCGCGACGAAGCGAATCGCCCTCGTCCCGGTTCAGGGACGGACGCGACCGAAGCGGGAGAAGACGTCCATCAACTCGTCCAGTTTCTTCTTTCGTT
>DRKE01000516.1 GCA_011051925.1 Deltaproteobacteria bacterium | reverse complement strand
GTCCGCTTGCCGCGTTGCGGAACGGGTTGATGAAGTTGGTGCCGCAGCGGATGACGGACGCGACCGCTCGTCGGGCCGCCGCCACCAGGATCTAGCCCCGGTCCGCCTTCCGACGACGCCATGCATGGACGGGGATCGGCGTCAGACGGTCGCGCCCCATCCGTTCAGCGGTTCTTCAGCTGTTCGAGGACCCGGCCGAAGACCTGGTCGATCGTGAAGGAAGCCGGTCGTTGGCTCGGCGGGAATTTCCGGAGCGAACCCAGGAAACGGACGACGACATCCTGTGCCTCGAAGATCCGGGGAACCCGGTCGACCCACCATTCGTTGTACATGTTTGAATCCGTATCCGCCCGCTCGTAGGGGTCGCGGCGGAGATGGAAGATCTTCGGAATCCGGAGGAACACGAAGGGTTCCCGCCAGACGTCGAAGCGTCGTGCCCGTTGTTCGGCGAAGACCGTCTTCCAGTCGCCCACGCGGACACCGACCAGCAGTCCATCGTCGTTGAAGTACAGGAACTCACGGCGTGGTCCGCTTTCGGCCTTTCCCGTCAGATAGGGAAGGAAATCATACCCGTCGAGATGGGCCTTCCACTGTTTGGACCCGGCCCGGTAGCCCTTCAGGAGTCTGCCTTTGATGTTCTCCACGCCGGCGGCTGCGAGGAGGGTGGGGGCCCAGTCGAGGTGGGACATGATCTCGTTCGAGACCGACCCGGCCTTGATCCTGCCGGGCCATCGCACCATCGCTGGAACCCGATAGCCCCCCTCCCAGTTCGTATTCTTCTCACCACGAAACGGCGTGTTCGCTGCATCGGGCCAGGTGTTGTAGTGGGGGCCGTTGTCGGTCGAATAGAACACGATCGTGTCGTTCGCGATCCCGAGTTCTTCGAGTTTCGCGAGCAGTTCCCCGACCTGTCGATCGTGGTCGACCATCGCATCCGCGTATTCGTCCTGCCCGGACACGCCCCGGATACTCTCGGGAATGTGGGTCCGGAAATGCATTCGCGTGGAGTTGAACCAGACGAAGAAGGGCTTTCCGGCCTCGTGCGCGCGCTCGATGAAATCCTTCGCGGCGTCGACGAATTCCTGGTCGACGGTTTCCATGCGTTTCCGGGTCAGCGGGCCCGTATCCTCGATCTTCCCGTCCGCGAAGGAATGGACGATGCCGCGAGGACCGTGGCGCTTGCGGAAGGCGGTGCCCTTCGGATAGTCGGGATTCTCGGGTTCCTCTTCGGCGTTCAGGTGGTAGAGATTGCCGTAGAACTCGTCGAATCCATGATTCGTCGGAAGGAACTCGTCCTTGTCCCCCAGATGGTTCTTCCCGAATTGGCCGGTGGCATAGCCCTGGGGTTTCAGCAGCTCCGCGATCGTCGGGTCCTTGGCCTGGATCCCGAGTTCGGCGCCCGGTGCGCCGACCTTGGTGAGGCCGGTCCGGAACGGACTCTGGCCGGTGATGAACGACGAACGGCCCGCCGTGCAGCTCTGGTCGCCGTAGTAGTCGGTGAAGAGCATCCCCTCCTCGGCGATCGAATCGATGTTGGGCGTGTGGTAGCCCATCATGCCCCGGGTATGGATCGAGAGATTGCTGATCCCGATGTCGTCACCCCAGATAATCAGGATGTTCGGCCTGGCTGGAGTCTTGTCGGCAGCGGGAGATGGCGAGGCGAGAAGGATCGCCAGGGCGAACGCGAGGGGCAGGGTGTGGAGCGAGAGGGATCTGGAGCAGGTCATGCGAGGCGGATCTCCCGGGCTGGCGGACGACGGGCTCCGGAGAGTCGTCGCGAGCGATTGTGTCGGCGGCTCCCCACGACGTTCCGAGAGGGGCCGAAGACCAGCGGCGGGCGTGACGATTTCGTGCCGTGCCATCGCGTCCGTCCGCATGACCTTCTTCAGAAGCCGAGCTGCTTCGCCATGTAGTGTTGCATCGTTTCGTCGGATCCGCCGCCGATGCTGATCAGCCGGGAGTCGACGAAGGCACGGCCCGCCATGCTTTCCTTCATGTAGCCGTAGCCGCCATGGAACTGGATGCATTCGTCCGCGACCTTCCGGCTCACCCGTCCACAGAAGAGCTTGGCCATCGTGATCAGGCCGGTGGCGTCCTCCCCATCCACGCGTCGCTGCACGCATTCCCGGATCAGCGCCCGCGCGGCAGTCAGCTCGGTGTAGAGTTCCACCATCTTGAACTGCGTGTTCTGCATCTTCGAAAGCGGCTTTCCGAAGAGGATCCGTTCCTCGGTCCAGCGGCGGGTCTCCTCCCAGAGATGGACCGAACCGGCGATCGAACTCACGCAGCCGACGAGTCGTTCATCCTGGAACTGCATCATCTGCTGTTGGAAGCCGCGGCCGATGTCCCCGATCGTATTCGCGACCGGAACCCGGACATCTTCGAAGTAGAGCTGGCCCGTGTCGGATCCCCAGTTCCCGATCTTGTCGAGCAGTTCGTAGCGGAAGCCGGGAGTGTCGGTCGGTACCACGATCTGGGAGAACCCACCGTAGCCCGCCTCGGGGTCGGTGACCGCGAGCAGGCAGAGCCAATCCGCGGTCGCCGCGTTCGTGATGTAGATCTTCGATCCGTTGATGACCCATTCGTCGCCATCGCGCACGGCCCGCGTTCGGATCCCCGAGACGTCGGAGCCGGCGTCGGGTTCCGTGACGGCGATGGCCGAGACCATTTCCCCGGCGATCGATGGAACGAGGTATTCGCGTTTCAGCGTCTCGCTTCCGAATTCCGCGAGAGACGGGGTCGCCATGTCCGTATGGACGCTGATTCCCATCGTGACTCCCGCGTTGTCACAGCGGGCGAGCTCTTCGAAGAGGACCATCGTGTAGGACCAGTCGAGTCCGGCGCCGCCGTATTCCGGGTCGTAGCGGAGGCCCAGCAGGCCGAGATCGCCCATCTTCTTGAACAGCGACTTGTCGATCCGACCCATCTCGTCGAATTCCCGCGCACGCGGCCGCAGCTCCTCTTCCGTGAATCGGCGGACCATTTCCCGGAATTGTTCGTGTTCGGGGGAGTTCAGGGAGGCGTGACTCATGAAGGATCCTTTGGCGGCAAGCGCCCGAAGCGTGAGAGGTCGCATCTGCTCCGCGACGACGAAAGGCTTCGGGCAGGCCCCGCAAAGGAGGCCGGGAACGGTAATATCGAGTCCAAGAATTACCAGTTCGCCTTCGTCCTTGTCAACGCACCGGCCGATCGCTCGCGGTACCCTTCCCGAGGTCCACGCGATCCCCATCGTCAGGAGTGCAGGCATTTGAATGAACCGGATCCGATCGAAACCCTGGCGACCCGCTCCGGTCGACCCGTCGATCGTCGCTGGCGCCTTTTTGGCGCGCTGGTCGTGCTCTTCGTCGGCTCGGCCCTGATGAGAAGGATGCTGGGTATCGAATGGAGTGCCGAAACGATTCGTGCGCTCGTTTCCGAGGCCGGAATCTGGGCGCCGATCACCTTCGTCGCGCTCCTCGTCTTCCGGCTGGTGCTGGTGATCCCCTCGATCGTTCTCCTGCCGGCGGGGGGATTGCTCTTCGGCGCGTTCGAGGGTTCGGTCTACGGCGCGATCGGCCTCACGCTTTCAGGACTCGCGAATTACGGGCTCGTGAAATGGGCCGGAGCGAACGCGTTCCAGAGCCGGATCTCGCCGCGATTCCACGGGTTGCTCGAGTTGGCCCGTTCGCCGGCCGGAGCGGGCGCGGTCGCGATCATCACCGGCTATCCGGTCGGCCCGATCGGAATCACCCATTTCGGTGCGGCGATCGCCGGAATGGGATTCATGACCTTCCTGCTTGCCGTGGCGACGGGATCGATCGTGCGCTCCGCGACCTTCTCGTTCTTCGGGGCTTCCTTTGCGACCTCCGATCGGCTTCTCCAGGCCTCGCTCCTGATGCTCGGTGCGATCGTGATTCCGCTCGTGATCCCACGGTCGCGCGAGTGGCTCCGTCGGGGATTCGGCATGTCGAAGAAAGGATCACGCCAGCCAACGGAGTCCGCTGGTGACGGGACGACGAAGGGTTCCTGATCGCGACCGATCCGCGATGCCGACGTTCCTGCCCCGCGAATCGAGTCAGTCCCGCGCGTCCGGCAGATCCTGGCACTGGTCCAGATACTTGAAGAGCATGTCCATCACCATCTCCTTCACGCCGGGGATGTCCTTGGGGACCCCGCCGTAGATCGCGGCGGAGATCGGCGTTTCGTTCGGTGGATCGAGGGCATAGGGAATCGCGTCGGCCAGGTCCGTGGCGAATCGCTCGACGACCCCGGGTCGGGTCTGCGGTCGGGTCACGCACATGTGGATCGCATTGGGATATTGCTGGCCATTGAAACGCCAACCCCTCTGCTTCATGAAATCGTTCACATGGTAGATGTCGAACTCGTCCGACGAGAACGAGAAGCAGAAGGTCGGCTTGCCCATCATCTTGAGTTCCGGATGACTTCGGACGACGTCCTGCATGGCGAAACTCGTTTCGAAGATCGCCTTCGCGTATTTCAGGTAGCCCTCCTGGCCGAGGCTGACCATCGATGCCCAGGCCGAAGCGATGAGACCACCGGATCGGCTTCCAGCGATTCCCGGCGAGTTGTATTTTCCGCCGGGCCATTCCGGTGTCGCGAAATATTGATGACGCCGCAGGGCGCGATTCCGACAGAGCAGGACGGAAGTGCCCTTCAGGCCATAGCCGTATTTGTGGGTGTCCGCCGAAATGCTGGTCACGCCGGGAAGACGGAAATCGAAGACGGGGATGTCGTATCCGAGCCGTTCGCCCCAGGGCAGGATGAACCCGCCCAGACAGCCATCGACATGCAGGCCGACCCCCCGATCGAGCGCGATCTCGGAGAGTTCCTCGATCGGGTCGATCGTGCCATAAGGATAGTTTCCGGCTGACCCGACGATCATGACCGTGTTGTCGTTGACCGCGTCGCGAACCGCATCGACGTCGACGAGGGTCGATTCGGGATCGACAGGGATGTGGACGACCTTCAGATCGAAGAGATGCGCCCCCTTCTCGAAGGCTGGATGAGCCGTTTCGGGAAGAACGATCTCCGCTTCGGTGATGCCCCGCTCCTTGCGGGCCTGATCGCGATACATCAAGACGGCGGTGAGGATGCTCTCGGTTCCTCCGGAGGTGACCGAACCGCAGGGACGCTCGTCCGGACCCTCTCCGCGGGCTGCTTCGCCATGCATGAGGTCGAGCGCCATCGCCGTGATCTCGCCCTCGAACCGCGTGGCGCTGGGGCAGATATCCCGCTGGAGCGCGTTCACATGGGAGTAGTAGGAAAAGGCCTGGTTCAGGAAGGCATAGTGCTCCGGATCGCCACAATACATCGTTCCCGAGCACTGTCCGCCCTGCCAGAAACCATCCTCTTCCCGCGCCATGATCTCGAGTTCGCGGAGGATCTCTTCGCGGGGCCGGCCCTTTTCCGGTAGCGAGTCGAGAACGCCGAAGCGCTCCGCATAGGGATAGAGCCCGCCCATGGGCTTCTTCTTCTCGTCGACTGATGGCTCGAGGGTCTCTTCGTCGGGCTTCTGGGTCATCGGGAGATCTCCCTGTTCATTTCGAGAGTGGTCCGGAATTCAGCGTATCGAGGGCTTGCGCATGGAGCGTCTCGTTGGCCGCCGCGATGATGCGCCCTCCGGCGCTCGCATCACCTCCCTGCCAATTCGTCACGACGCCCCCCGACCCGACGATGATCGGGATCAACGGGATGATGTCATAGGGCTGCAGCCCTTCCTCGATCACGAGATCGATCTGCCCGAGCGCGAGGAGGCAATACGAATAACAGTCCCCGCCATACCGCATCATCCGGCACGAATCCGCGACGCGGTCGAAGGCCGAACGGCTGGCTTCGCTCTCGAACATCGAAGGATGCGTCGAGTAGAGGATCGCGTCGGAAAGCCTCGCGTTCCTTCTCGATGCGATCGGCGTCGTCGAGCCGGATCGCCGCAGCCAGGCACCCCGATCCGGAGCATCCGGTCCGGATCCCAGGAAGGTCTCACCCAGATAGGGCTGGTGCATCACCCCTGCAGCACACGCCCCGTCGATGGTCAGGCCCAGCAGGATTCCCCACGCCGGAACACCGCTGACGAAGGCCCGGGTCCCGTCGATCGGATCAATCACCCATCGGTAGGCGGAATCGGACTCGAGGGCGGCCTCTTCTTCGCCGAGGATGCCGTGATCGGGATGACGGCGGACGAGTTCCTTCCGGATGAATGATTCGATTTCACGATCTGCGACCGTGACGGGATCGAAATCCTCCCCGGCCGACTTGTCCTCGACGTCGAGCGGCTTGCGGAAATGGCGCAGCGCGATTGCTCCGGCCGATTCCGCGATGGCGGCCGCGGTCTCGAGCAGATCACGAATGCCTTCCCGGTCGGTCGCTCGCGGAGTCTCAGCCATTCAAAGCCTCGAAAACCGGTTCGTTCCGTTCGTAGGCCGCAACGAATTGTTCGAAGAGTCGAGCATAGCGATCGCGATTCTCCGCAATGGGTTCATGGACCTGATGGATCCGGCAGAATCCGTCCGTTTCGTCGAGCGAGGCGTGCCCCAGCGCATGAAAGGCGAGAAGCGCGGTTCCCCGGTTGTTGACGAAGCGGGGTTCCGAGAGCTGGTGGATCGGTCGATCCATCGTGTCTGCCAGGATCTGGGCCCAGCGGGCCGACATCGCTCCACCCCCCGAGAAGCGAAGGAAGGGAAAGGTCTCGTCCGTGAACGCTTCGACCGCCGGCAGCGCCCAGCGCAGACTGAACGAGACGCCTTCCAGGACGGCCCGAAGCATGTGGACCCGCGTCGTCTCGAGGGACATGTT
>DRKE01000515.1 GCA_011051925.1 Deltaproteobacteria bacterium | reverse complement strand
CCGGGCCTTCGTCGAGGCATAGATCCAGTCGCAGGCCAGAGCGAGTTCACAGCCCCCGCCCAGGGCGAATCCGTTCACGGCCGCGATCGTGGGAATCGCGAGGCCCTCGAGGCGGGCGAAGATCCGATGGGCCGAGGCCGAAAACGACTCGGCCTCGAGCGGGGTCATTCCCTTCATCTCAGCGATATCCGCTCCAGCGATGAACGCCCGGCCGGCGCCCGTGACGACGAGCGCCCGGATCTCCGGCTCGCTCGCCACCCGATCGATCACCCGATCGAAGTCGGCGAGCAGTGCCCGGTTGATCGCGTTGAGGGCGTCCGGTCGGTCGAAGGTCACGAGCCCGACTCTTTCCTGTTTTTCGAGATGGACGAGCTCTGCCATCCTGCCTCCTTCCGATTCGATCGTTTCCCGTCGCAGGGATCCCGGCCCAGGCGCCCCGTTCCGACCCGCCACCGCCGGCCACTCCGGCCCGGCTGCACGATGCGGTCGGGGCCATCGTTCCGGAGCGCGGGAAGGTAACGCGTCGAAGGCGGCGTGATATGCTCGCGGGCGAGACTTCCCGAAACGCCGAGGAGCGCCCATGGCCACTGCCGCACCGATTCTTTCTCTCCTCGCGGGTGGGGTCGCCCTGGCCGGACTCGGGGGCGCGCATTTCGGGATCCTCTCGCCCTTCACGGGCTTCAAGGTCTTCGCCGTCGGGGCTCTTCTCGGGGGACTCGCGAGCGTGATCGTCGCCCTGGTCGGGCTCTATCTCTCCCGGGGCGGGCGCGACCCGGAGGGTCGGCGCGGATCGCTTGTCGGGCTCGCCAGCGGGCTGGGTCTGCTGATCCTCGTCCTGGCCGCCGCGGCGACGGGCGGGGACGCGCCGCCGATCAATGACATCACGACCGACCTCGAGAACCCGCCGGCCTTCCGACCGGCTTCGGTCGTTCCCGACTACCGCGACCGCGACATGAGCTATCCGATCGATTTCGTGGCGATCGTCCGCGAAGCCTATCCGGACCTCTCGCCGCTCCACCTCGACACGCCTCCTGAAGAAGGCTTCGACCGGGCGATCGCCGCCGCGGAATCCCTCGGATGGGAGATCGTCGCCCGGGCTCCGAGCGACGGCGTCTTCGACGCCCAGGATGTCTCCGCCGTCTTCCGCTTCGTCGACGACATCACCGTCCGCGTCGTTCCGGAAGACGGCGGCAGCCGCATCGACATCCGCTCGAAATCCCGCGATGGAAAGAGCGACCTCGGCGCGAACGCAGCCCGGATCCGGCGATTCCTCGACGCGCTCCGCGAGCAGCCGGACGGGTCGTAGCGCGCCGTCCCGGTTCGGGGGTGCGGGGCGTGCCTATTCCCCCAGCGCCCCGCAGAGACGCACGAGCGCGAGCATCGCATCGAAGGTCTGGGTCGTCCTCGCCGCCGGCCCGCCGGGCGAGAGCTCTGCGAAGCCGCCGTCACCGGCCTGTTCCGCGAGCACCCCTTCGAGCAGTTCCGTCACGTCGAAGCTGGCCCCCGGCATCGCCTGCGCATCGCAGGTCAGGAGCACCCGAAGCGTCGCGACGGCGTCGATCTGACGACTGCGGAATCCCTTCTCGAGCGCGCGACCACACCATTGCAACACTTCGTCCGAAAGATCGTGTGCCACGTTCGTGAAGAAATGCGAGATCGCGAGCAGTGCGGGGTAGCCTGCCTCTCCTTCGACGAGCCCCGGCTCGAAGCGCGCGGCCAGATAATCCCCGGCCGGATCGAGGCAGGCCGGGCGGGAAAGGGGCGTCCGACCCAGCACGCCCGCCACCATGCCGGTCCAGAAGGCCGTCCAGAACGCTTCCGACTGCGGGTCGGCGGGGCTGGAAGAGCCGCTCCCGTCGCCCCCCTGCGCCTCGAGTCGGAAGGAACCATCCTTCCGCTGGATGGCCTCGAGGTACCGGACGGCGGGCTCGACCCAGCCGGCGTGCATCGTCCTCGCGTCGGCTGCGACGAGGAGCGCCTCGAGGGTGCCGACGAGCGCACGGTCGGCCGATTCGAGGCGGCCCGGATCGATCGCGGGGAAGCCCGCCGCGCCCCCCGAAACGAGCGTCCCGATCGGCAGATGCCCGTCGGGCGCCTGGATGGCCGTCATCCGATCGGAGACCGCCGAAGGAGGCCGGGCCTCGCACAGGACCTGCGCCCGCAGCAGCGCCCAGGAATCGCCCTGATTCTCGAGAAACCGATAGGCGCGCTCGAGCGCCTCCGCGGCGCGCAGACGCAGCGCCTCGATGCGTGCGGCCTCGGCTTCGGGAGACCCCTCGCCGCCCCCTTTCCCCGGCAGATCCAGACGAACGATGTCCATGGGACGCAAAGTAGTCGGCGCGGCCCGTTTTCGCCGCCTGCCATCGGCGCTTCGATCCGGCTAAGCTGGGACGTTCCACATGACGACGCGACCCTCCGACCACCCGACCCCGCCGGCTCCGGCGCGAAATCGACTCGAATCCGAGACGAGCGCCTACCTCCGACAACACCGATCGAACCCCGTCGACTGGTATCCCTGGGGCGAAGAAGCCCTGGCCCGGGCACGAGCAGAGGATCGCCCCCTCTTCGTCTCGATCGGCTACAGCGCCTGCCATTGGTGCCACGTCATGGAGCGCGAGTCCTTCGAGAACCCCGGGATCGCGGCGCTGATGAACGCCGCCTTCGTGAACATCAAGGTCGACCGCGAGGAGCGACCCGACGTCGATCAGATCTACATGGATGCCTCCCTCAAGTTGAACGGTCATGGGGGTTGGCCGCTGAATGCCATCTGCACGCCCGATGGACGGCCCTTCTACGTCGGGACCTATTTCCCACCCGAACGACGAGGCGACATGCCCGGGCTGCCCGAAGTGATCGAGGCCGTCACGCGCGCCTGGCGGGAACGACGTTCGGAAATCGAGGAGAATGCGGGCCGCATCGCGACCGCGCTCACGGATCGGCCTGAAGCCCCACCGACCCATTCCCCGGGTCCGGACACGGTCCGAGCGGCGGCGACCCTGATCATGCGCGGCGCGGACCCCGCCCATGGCGGATTCGGCAAGGCGCCCAAGTTTCCGACACCGACGAATCTCGAGTTCCTGGTGGCGGCCCTCGACTTCCTCGAGCCACGGCAGGCGGCGGAATGCGCGAAATTCCTCACGCAGACCGCAAGGGAAATGGCCCGACGTGGCCTCTACGACCAGCTCGGCGGGGGATTCCACCGCTATTGCGTCGACGCCAGCTGGACGATCCCGCATTTCGAGAAGATGCTCTACGACCAGGGACAGCTCCTGTCCTTCTATGCCGAACTCGTCCGCCGCAGCCACGATGGAAAGGATCTCGTCTGGCCGATCCGGGAGACGGTCGACTATCT
>DRKE01000514.1 GCA_011051925.1 Deltaproteobacteria bacterium | reverse complement strand
CGTCGGCCTCGGGGCAACGGCGGCGGCTTTCGCGGACGCCTCGTCCGCCATCGAGGGGGGAGGGAGCGCGTAGACGACAAGGATCGCGAAGAGGGATGATCCCAGGGATCGGAAAGGCGGTCGGTGTCGTGAGCCGATGCGATGTGGACTCGCGATGGCTGCGCCGATGGCGATCTCAGGTATTGGAAACGGCAATGGGACTCCCCCCTCGAGTGTGGCCGGAGAGGAGATCCTCCCCGGGTTCATCGTCTTCGGACCAGACGATCTCCCGATCTTCCTCGGGCCATTCGTCCGGTGCCTCGAAGCGGGCCTGGCTCAATGGCAGGAAATCGGGGCCCGCGTCCGAAGGATCCGAGCCCTTCTCCTGTCGTGCCCGGAGGCGGGCCTGCGCCCGATCCGGATCACACCGGACTTCCACCAGGCGGACCGGGATCCCCCTCTGGCCGGCCCAGGCCCGGGCGCGATCGCGGTCGGCCCGACGGGCGAAGCTCGCGTCGAGGATCGCCACCCGGCCGCTCACGACGACGGGCGCCGCGCGTTCGAGGAGTCCTTCGTAGACGCGCTCCCTCTGCTCGGGGCGGTAGAGACCCTCGTCCGGGCCCGTCGCGACCCGAGCGGTCGGAGGCAGACCGGCCATCGCCTTGCGGACCCGGTCGGACGAGATCGGAATGCCGCGACCCGCTCGAGCCAGGCGCCGCGCGATCGTGCTTTTCCCCGAGCCGACGGTGCCGCACATCAGGATCAGTCCAGGATGCGCGGGTGGGGCCATGCGTTCCTCGGCCAGGGCGAAATGGCGTTCGACGCTCGTTCCTGCCCGGGCGCGCTGGGCGGCTTCGATCGCCGGATCGCGGGCCGTGAGCGCGGCGACCTTGGCGCGAACGAGGGCACGATAGGCGGTGTAGAAGTCGACGACGGCGAAGAGGCCATGGTCGTCGGCATGCGCCGCATAGGTGGCGAGGAGGATCTCGGCCAGGACGGGTGTCTCGTGGTAGCGGAGGTCCATCGCGGCGAAGGCGATCTCCGAGGCGCGGTCGATGCGGCGGAGATCGGCGTTGAACTCGACGCAGTCGATGATGAGCGGGGGCTGCGCGTCGTCCTCGAACCAGATGTGATCGAGATGCAGATCGCCATGTCCATCGACCGCTTTTCCCGAGAGGCGGCGGGTCTCGAAACGGTCTCGATGTCGCCCGATCCACTCGCGCGCGCGTGCCTCGAGCGAGCGGATCCGCACTTCGGGGATCCGCTTCGAATCCCGGATCGCCGGGAAGCAGGCGAAGACGGGACCGCCGATCCGGTCGATCCACTCTTCGGCCGTCCAGGGCGCGGGACGACCCAACCCGACCTCCGCATGGAAACGAGAGAGTCGATCCGCCACGGCTTCGAGATGATCCGGGGTGAGGCGGCCCGCCCGGACCAGGGAAAGGGCATCCCGACCCGATGGCAGGCGGCGCATCACGACGAGATGCTCCGTGTCGTCGGTTTCGATCGACTCCCCGACCGGACCGATCCGGATCCCTCCGTCCCCCCAGAAGAGCGGCGCGAGGCCGAGGTAGACCGACGGGGCCAGGCGTCGGTTGAGTTCGATCTCGTTCAGGCAATCCGCGTTGCGCAGGGCCGTCGTGCCGAAATCGAGGAAGGGCAGACGCACGGCCTTGCGCAGCTTGTAGACCCGATCCCCGACCAGGAAGACATGGGAGATGTGGGTCTGGATCCATTCGACGGGGGTCGTTTCGTCCGCCTCGCCGGGCCAGGTCGAAGTCCTGGAAAGGGCTCGGGCGATGTGGTCGATCTCGGGAGAGTCCATTTCAGCCCATTCCGGGTCCCCCGCAGAGCGTCCGGGCCGGGCGCTTCGCGGACGGATCGTCAGCGGGTCTTGACCGTCAGGACGGGACAGGGAGCGAGGCGGATCACCTTCTCGGCCGTGCTGCCGAGGACCAGATGTTCGATCCCCTTCAATCCCCGCGTTCCCATCACGATCAGATCCGCGTCCACGCGTTCGGCTTCGGAGAGGATGGCCCGCGAGGCGTAGTCCATCTCGACCCGTCCCTGGACCTCGACACCCCGGGCCGCCACGGATTCCACGAGTTTCTTCATCGTATCCTCGGCCCCTTCGCGAACCGGTCCGAGGATGTCCTCGGGCCGGGTGAAATCGCCTCCGAAGCCCGCATAGATCGGTGGAATCTCGACATGATAGGCGTGGAAGAGCTCCAGCCTCGCGTCGAAGACCTTCGCGAATTCGATGGCCATCTCGAGGGCGGCATCCGCGTCGCTCGAGAAATCGGTCGGGGACAGGATCGTCTTGATCTGCATTTCGAAGTTCTACTCCCTTCTGGTCATTCTTCGGTGGCGCGGGTGGTGAGAACCGGGCAGGGGGCGAGCCGCAGGGTCCGCTCCGCGACGCTGCCCAGGGTCAGATGGGCGAAGCCCGAGAAGCCGTGGGTCCCCATCACGATCAGGTCGGATTCGAGACGACCGGCTTCGCTCGCCAGCACCTCGCCGGGGATGCCTTTCCGGAGATGGGTCTCCACCGGGAGCCCTTCGGCCTCGATCGCTTTTCCCGCCGCGGCGAGATGCTCTTCCGCCATGGCACCGGCCCGGGTCTCGAACGCGATGACTTCCTCTGAGAGGAAAGCGACATAGTCCGGCGACTCGTTCAGCACATGGACCAGATCGACATGGGCTCCGAAGCGTTTCGCGAAGGAGCAGGCGAGGACCACTGCACGCTTTGCCTGGGGCGAGAAGTCCGTCGCGACCAGGAGCCGGCGAATGGGTTTCTCTCCGAGGACCCGATCCTTGACCGAAAGGACGGGAATCGGGGAGGAGCGAACGATCCGTTCCGTCACGCTGCCGAGCAGGGCGTGTTTGAGACCCGTGCGGCCATGCGTGGCCATCACGACGAGATCGGCATCGAGCGCCCGCGCCCAATGAGCGACGGCTTCCGCGGGCTGCCGGTGTTCGGACACGATCGGATGGACATCGCTGACCCCCGCGTCCCTCAGATCCCGGCTGATCCGGTCCATCTGCTCCCGGGTCGCCTGCCGCAACTTCTCCCAGACGGATTCGGGAATGTTCTCGTCATAGGTCGTATGCAGGAGGGGCAGGCGGATGACGTGGAGAAGATGGATCGAGGCCGCATCGAGCGCAGCGAGCCAGGCGGCACTGCGCGCCGCGACATCGGAGAGCTCCGAGAAATCCGTGGGCACGATGATCTTTCGGATCGAACTCAGCGTGGTTCCCTTCATCGTTCTCCCCGTTCCTCCCTTCTTTCTTCTCCGCCTTCTCCGCTCTTCCCGCCCCTTGCCGCGCGCCCGCCCCCGGGATCCCCCGCGATGGCCCCGGTCCGGCCCCAGGAGATGTCTACGCCCGGGATGGAGAACAGCAAGGGCCGTGCCGGCCCTTCCGGACGCCTTCTGCGGCAGGGTACTCGAACTGGCCGGGGCCGCTCGTGCAGCGATGGGTCGGAAAGGCCCAGCCTGCGGTGCGATGCCCCAGGCACGAGCGGCTGGTTCCGACCGCGGGAGCCGGGTTCGTCTCCCGGCTGGCCCCCGTCCGGGACGAGTGGGAACCCCCGCGCGGGCGGGTCCGGGACCCGGTGGCCGGGTCGCGATGGCATGTCCCTTGCTCGCTACCGGCTCGACCGGTGAGGGGGGAAGCCGCATCGGCCGCTCGATTCGTCGGGGGCCGACGGGATCGGTCGAGCGGGAAACCCGGGAGGGAGGCAAAGTGAGCGGCGGAGCGGGCGCAGGCGTTCTCGCAGCGATCGACTTCTCACTGCATTCAGCGGCTGCGGCGGAGCGGGCCTGCGAGCTGGCCGGGGTTTCGAATG
>DRKE01000513.1 GCA_011051925.1 Deltaproteobacteria bacterium | reverse complement strand
TTCGATCTGGTCTTTCTCGATCCGCCCTACGCGAGCGACGGGCGCGAAGAGACGTTGACGGAACTCTTTTCGAGTCGGATTCTCTCGCCCCGCGCTCGCGTGGTCGTCGAGGGGCCGGCGAAACTTCCCCTGGCTCCGCTGCCCGGGGTGTGCGTGGTGGATGAACGCCGATATGGTGACACGGCACTGATCTGGCTCGAGCCCCGAGGCCGATCGAGAGGTGGAGACGAATGAGCGACCCGAATCCCAGGCGCCGAGTGGCGCTCTTTCCCGCCAGTTTCGATCCGATCACCAACGGACACCTCGATCTGATCCAGAGAAGTCGAACGATCTTCGACGAGATCGTTCTGGCCGTCGCGCGAAACGTGTCGAAGAGCGCGACCTTCGATGCCGACGAGCGGCTCGAGATCCTGCGCGACGTCACGCGGGGCATGGAGAACGTGACGGTCGAGGTCTTCGATGGCCTCGTCGTCCACTACGCGGAACAGATCGGCGCCAGTGCGATCATCCGGGGCCTGCGCATGATGTCCGATTTCGAGTACGAGTTCGAGATGGCCTTGATGAACAAGCACCTCTCCCCGAAGGTCGAGATCGTGTTCTTCATGACGAGTCAGGAATACCTGTACGTCAGTTCGTCCCGCCTGAAGGAACTCGTCCGCTTCGGCGCCAGCATCGACGAGTTCGTGCCGCCCATCGTGGCGGAAGCCCTGAAGCGCAAGCTGCGCGGAACATGAAGCTGGGGAAGGCATGAAGCGGGCCCGCATCCGGGCGAGGCGCGTCGAGCCCGCGGTCCGTCGAGCGTCCGCCCGGATCCACTTCGGGACGAGTGGATGGCGCGGTATCCTCGGGGAGGACGTCGATTTTCCGCGTCTCCGGGTCCTGGTCCGGGCGGTGGCCGACTGGGTCCGGGAGGGCTCTTCGGGTGACCGGATCCTGATCGGCTTCGATGGTCGATTCGCGAGCGAGGAGATGGCCATCTGCGCCGCCCGGGTGCTCGTCGATGAAGGCCTGCGTCCCGAGTTGGCGACCCGGATCTCGCCCACGCCCGCGATCACCCATGCGCTCGCCCATCGACGTTGTGCGGCGGGCCTCGTTCTCACGGCGAGTCACAATCCGCCGGCCTATCACGGGATGAAGGTCTTCGGACCCCGAGGCGCTCCGATTCCGGACCCGGATGCACGACGGATCGAAGAACTGGCAGGTCTCCGTCTTGGGGACGACGGTCCGCCGAGCAGCGAACGGCTGGGACGCCGGCTGGACTTCAGGCCCTCCCACGAGAGGGCCATCGCCGCTCTTCTCGACCGGGATGCGTTTCGCGACTTCCCGCTGACCGTCGTCTTCGACGCGATGCACGGTGCCGCGGCGGGCTCGATCGATTCGATCCTGCCGGAGACGGGCGCCCGGGTCAGGACGCTTCGCAGCTCGATCGATCCGAGATTCGGCGGCACGGCACCGGATCCGAATGCGGACAACCTGTCGCTTCTGGCCTCCGAGGTCGGGAAGACGAAGGGGCTCGTCGTGGGATTGGCGACCGATGGGGACGGCGACCGGTTCGGGGTCGTCGATGGTCGGGGTCGATGGCTGACGGAAACCCAGGTGGTCGCGCTTCTCGTCGACCATCTCGCGGGTCGCGGACTTCTTCGTCGGGGCATCGCGATCTCGGCAGCGACCGGGTCGTTGGTCGAGAAGGTCGCCAGGGACCACGGGCTTTCCGTGACCCGGCATCCGATCGGATTCAAATGGCTCTCGGCCGCCATCGGAACGGGGCGGGCCGACGCGGCGGGCGAGGAGAGCGGGGGCTTCGCTTACGCGCCGATCGGCCCCGACAAGGATGGTGTGCTGGCCGGATGCCTGATCGCCGATCGGGTGGTCCACTCGGGAGAACCGCTCGAGGACCAGGTCGAAACCCTCGAAGCGCGCTTCGGCCCGTCCGCCTGCGGCCGTGCGGCGCTTCGGGCAACCGTGGAATCGGCTCGGGCCTTCGAAGAGCTGGAAAGGGATCCGCCCGATCGCTTCGGGCGCGCGCGGGTGGTCGGGGTCGACGGGCAGTGGGGGCTGCGGCTCGATCTGTCGGATGGGGGGTTCGTGATGTGGCGGCGTTCCGGAACGGAACCGCTGGTGCGGGTCTACGCCGAAGCGGGCGATGCCCGGGCGCTCGTACGGCGACTCCAGCTGGCCCTTCGATTCCTTCAGGGCAGGGCCCGATCGCGCTGATCCGACCGGAGGGCGGCCCGCCGCCCGGCTGGCCTGGCGATCGGGCGCCTCTCCGGCCCGGATTGGCTTGAGCAGGGGGAAGGGGTACCCTCGGGGTTTTCGCGACACGAGCGGAACGAATCATCGGAGAACAGACCGCGATGGATCCGCGTCGTATCCTGCTGGCGATCTCGGGGGGGATCGCGGCCTACAAGACCCCCGAGCTGGTTCGCGCCTTGCGGCGGGCGGGCCATGAGGTCCGTTGCGCATTGACGCCCGAGGCCGAACGATTCGTCGCGCCGCTTTCGCTCCAGGCCGTTTCCGGACAGAGCGTGCGCCGGGATCTCTTCGATCCCGGAGAAGAGGGCGAGATCGACCACATCGGCCTGGCCGACCACGCCGATCTCGTTCTGGTCGCGCCGTGTACGGCCAACCTGATGGCGAAGATGGCGCAGGGGCTCGCGGACGATCTCGTGAGCACCGTCCTGCTCGCGACCCGGGCGCCCGTCCTGATCGCGCCCGCGATGAACTTGAACATGTGGAGCCATCCGGCGACGCGCGAGAACCTCGCATGTCTGAAGGCACGGGGTGTCTTCGTCGTCGGGCCCGAGAAGGGCGAGCTCGCGTGCGGCTGGGAAGGCCAGGGCCGGATGAGCGATCCGGCGACGATCGTCGCGGCCGCGGAAGCCTGCCTCGGCTCGAAGGCACTCGAGGGCGAGCGTGTCCTGGTCACGGCCGGGGGGACCGCGGAGCCGATCGACGCGGTTCGCAGCATCACGAACCGCTCGTCGGGGAAGATGGGCTTCGCCATCGCCGCCGAGGCGTATCGGCGGGGAGCAGAGGTCGTGCTCGTGGCGGGCGTGACGAATCTGGAAACGCCTTTCGGCGTGCGTCGGATCGACGTGGAAAGCGCTCGGCAGATGCGGCAGGCGGTTCTCGACGAGTTCGAGACGGCGACGATCGTGATCAAGGCTGCTGCCGTCGCGGATTTCCGGCCGGCGCGAC
>DRKE01000512.1 GCA_011051925.1 Deltaproteobacteria bacterium | reverse complement strand
CTGTAGGTCGTGAGAAACTCGATCCCCTGATGGACCGCGCGGGTCCGGATCGAGGCGCGATCGCGTTCCACGCGGGCCGAGATCTCCTTGACGGGGATGACCTCGTGCTGGTTGAGGTTCATGAGGGGTTGGAGGACGGTCCATTGATCGTTCTGGGCCCCGCAGTGGCCGAGGTCGATCAGGACGCCGCCCTGGGGCGTCAAGGCGCTTTCGTGATCGGGACTCGAGACGATCGCACAGAGTGTGCCGTTGCCCAGGAACCAGTCCCCGATTCCTCCGTCCGAATCCGGTCCGCCGACACGTCGGGTCTCGAAATTCCCCTCCGTGATCTGCCCGGCGACGAGTTCCCGAGGGCGCGGAGGAATCGCGGGATCCCGCGCAGAGCCCGGCACGGACGCGACAAGAGCCATGGACGCGATCGCGAAATGGATCCCGACTCGGGAAGGGAAGGCGGCCGATCGGCGACGTCCGGAATGTGGCGAAGCGCGACTCGCGCGGGAACGCGGAGGATCCGGAAGGGGCGGGCGAACGAAGTTCATCGTGATCCTGCCGGCTCCGGCCCGGCTCGTCGCCAGGCAGCCAGGATGGCGTCCGACTGGACGAGGGTCGTGATCGCCGCGAGCGTGTGTTCGAAGACCGCTTCCTTGTAGCTTTCAGGGAAGCCCGCCACGCCGTCGCGCGGGATCACGACCTGATAGGCCGCATTGACCGCATCGAAGGCGAAATTCTGGACGGCGACATTGACCGACACGCCCACGCCGATCACGGTCCCGATTCCGAGGTTGCGGAGGATGGAATCGAGTTCCGTGCCCTGGAAGGGGGAGAGCCCGTGGAGGCGGGGCAGCACGAGGTCGCTCTCGGCGACGGGGATCTCGGGTACGATCTCGGCGGCCTCGCTCTCCGGATAGAGCGGGTGCTCGACCTTTTCCATGTGGCGGAAAAGGCGGGCATTCCTGTTGGCGCCGAGGCCATCGCGGCGCCTCAATGCCGTTCCATGGATCACGGGCACGCCGACCGACCGGGCCGTGCGAACGAGTTCCGCGACCACGGGGATCATGCCCTTCTGCGCCTGCTCCGCGAGGCCGGGGAGGCCCGAAAGGTCTCCGACCACGCCACGCTGGCATTCGAGGACGACGAGTGCGCTCTGGCCGGGCGCCAGCAGGCGGTCGAGATCGGGGGGCATGATCAACTCCTGTTCGTCTTCCGGCCGCGAGAGGCCGGACGGGTCCGCTATTTCCCTTCGAACTCGGCTTCTTCCTTCCGGGCCATCGCCTTGTAGCCGAGTTGCATGTCATCCGACGTGAAGAGGACCGCCGCACTCGCCGCCTCGAACTGCATCGCTTCGCCCAGCCCCTGCTCGGCGCGGTAGTTGATCGTCCGCTTGATGCCCTGGACGGCGAGGGGGGCGTTGGCGGCGATCTCCTCGGCCAGGGACCGGACGTGTCCGACGAGATCGTCCTTCGCGACGACCTCCTGGACGATGCCGATCCGCAGCGCCGTTTCCGCGTCGATCCGCCGCCCGGTCATGGCGAGCAGTTTCGTCCAGCCCGCTCCGATCTCGTGGGCGAGTCGCAGGTCACCGCCGGCGTCGATCGAGACCCCGACCCGAGGCTCGGGCAAGGCGAATTGTGCATCGTCCGATGCGATCCGGATGTCGCCCATCATGGCGATCTCGAGACCCGCGCCGAGGCAGTATCCATGGATGGCCATCAGGACCGGCTGGGGCAGGTTCGAGAAGACCTTGAAACGTTCGTGGACCCAGCGAAACTTCTCGTAGTAGTTGCGGACCTTCTCGGCCGGTGACCGTCCCGTGATGCGGTCTTCGGGCATGCCGAGATCGACCCCGGCACAGAAGGCGCGGCCTTCCGCCCGGAGGATGACGACGCGTACGGAATCGTCGAAACGGAGTTCGTCGGAGATCGCCGCGATCTGGCGAGCGGATTCCCAGCTCCAGGCATTCAGTTTCTCGGGATTGTCGAGCACGATGGTGGCGATCTCGCCGTCGCGTTCGAGTCGCATCAGGATGGGACGGTCGGTCATGGGCACTCTCTTCGGGTTCGCTCCGTGATCATTTCTTCTTCGCAGGAGAGGGGTCGAAGGGCCCTCGACCCAGCTGTTCGCGGATCGGGACGAACTCGGGCATCAGCATCGCCCGGCGCTGCCAGTTCGCCCCATCGACGACCAGCGTGTGGCCGGAAACGAAACTCGCGAAGGGCGAGGCCAGGAAGGTCGCCGCCCAGCCGAGTTCGTGGGGCCGACCCACGCGATGGGCGGGGCATCGCAGCGCCTCGCTCTTGCGTCGCTCCGGCACCGATCGGATGTTCGCGGTCTCGTCTTCGTGGGGAAAGAGGCCGGGAACGAGGCCGTTCACACGGATGCCGTAGGGACCCCACTCGACGGCGAGGGTTTCGGTCAGGTTCTTCACGCCCGCTTTCGCCGCGGCGGAATGCGCGAAGCCCGGCCCGCCCGTCCAGGCATAGGCCGCACCGATGTTGATGATGTTTCCGGGCGTGCCCGCGGCGATATGTCGCCTTCCGAACTCCCGGGAACAGTAGAAGGTGCCGTTCAGGACGATGTCGGTCACGGTCCGCCAGGCGTTCGGGCTCATGTCCTCGGCGGGTACGGGGAAATTGCCGGCGGCGTTGTTGACGAGGACGTCGGGCAGACCGAATTCGGCCGTGATGGTGTCGAAGGTCGCCGCGATCGCCGCGGGGTCCCGGATGTCGCATCCGACCGCCATTCCCCGTCCCCCTGCCTCCTCGACGGCGGCGAGCCCGGCGGCCCGGTGCTCTTCGCCGCGGGAGACGATCGCCACGCGGGCGCCGATCCGGGCAAACTCGACGGCGATGGCCTTGCCGAGACCGGTCCCGCCCCCCGTCACGAGGACGGTCCAACCGTCGAAGGTGCCGGCGGGAAGGGCGGTCGTGCCGATTGGCGGGGGGTCGGGCAGGCCCATCCTGGTCTCCTTTCGTCTTCCGTCTGTCTTCCGTCTTCCCGTCTGCGCTGCCCTCGTTCGTGTCGGCCCGGGCGCGCGCCTCCGCACGGTCCGGGCGTTTCGCACGGGCCGCGTGATCGGGCGTGCCATGATAGCCTCCCGATTCCGGGATGGGTGAGAAGCGGAAGGGAGAGGACGAGCGATGTCGGAGCGACTCATCAGGTTGGAGGTCCAAGAGGGGATCGCCTGCCTGACCAACGATCGGCCGGAGAAACACAATGCGGCCAACGACGAGATGGATCGGCAGTTCTTCGATGCGCTCGAGGAGATCCACGCCCGTAACGACGTGCGAGTCGTCCTGTGGCGCGGCGAGGGGAGATCCTTCTCGTCGGGTCGTGACACTTCCGAAATCGGCGTGCGGAGCGAGGACATCACGAATTTCGAGTTCATCGAGCGGGGACATCGTCGGACGCAGCTGCTCATCGACCTGCCCGTCCCGATGGTCGTCGCGCTCAAGGGATGGGTGATCGGCGGGTCCTTCGAGCGGGCGTTGCTCGCCGATCTCCGGATCGCGGGCGAGAGCGCGAAGATGATGCTGCCCGAGATCCAGCATGGCGTGATTCCCGACTCGGGGGGAACCGCTCGCCTCTTCCAGATGGCGGGGCCTGGTCTCGTCGCCGACCTCGCCCTCACGGGGCGGACGATGGATGCCACGGAGGCGCTCCGCCATGGGATCGTTTCGCGCGTCGTGCCCGATGACGAGCTGGAGGCGGCTTCGATGGCGCTCTGTCGCGAGATCGCGGACAGGCCGCCCTTCGCGGTCAGGATGTTCCGCCGTACGCTGGCCCGCCTCGCGAACCCGCTGGTGAAGTCGACGATGCAGGAGGAGTCGATGGGGATGACCGTGATCTACGAGACCGAGGACTATGCGGAGATGAAGCGCGCGCGCGAAGAGGGGCGGTCGCCGCGATATCGTGGACGCTGACGCTCGAGACGATCCTTCGAAGCCCGACCGAGAAGTTCATGGGATGGCCAGGAGGGTGAGCAGGAGGGTGAGGTCGGGAATGGGGGACGGCAAGAGCAGCGCGCAGACTGGGGACGAACGCGAGACCGGAACGGCGGAGGTCCTCTGTCGCGTTCGCGAGCGCGTGGCCACGATCACGTTGAATCGGCCCGAAGCGAAGAACGCGCTCACGATGGAGATGAAGGAAGCGCTCTACGTCCTCGTTCGGGACCTGGAAGACGATCCCGAGGTGGGGTGTCTGCTGCTGACCGGGGCGGGCGGAACATTCTCGGCGGGCGGGGATACGAAGCGGATGCAGAAGGAGGGCAAGCCGCCTGTGATGGAGGACCGCCAGCGGCAGCTGCGCTGGGAGCACGAGGTGCCCCGTCGACTCCATCGGATGGGCAAGCCCACGATCGCGGCGCTGCCGGGGGCGGCAGCGGGCGCCGCCTGCTCGATCGCGCTCGCCTGTGACCTGCGGATCGCGTCGGAGAAGGCCTTTCTCGTGACCTCCTTCGCGAGACTGGGGCTCTCGGGCGACTACGGGGGAACCTGGTTCCTGACGAAGCTCGTGGGGCCCGCAAAGGCCCGGGAGATCTATTTCACGGCCGACCGGGTCGATGCGGCGCGTTGTCTGGCGCTCGGGCTGGTGAATCGCGTCGTTCCCGACGAGGAACTCGAGACGGAGGCCTTTGCCCTCGCGGCCCGGATCGCCGCGGGGCCACCCATCGCCCTCCGTTTCATGAAGGAGAACCTGAACCGCGCGCTCGAGGAGGATCTCGAAACCTGCCTTCGCTTCGAAGCCGACCGGATGGTGCGGGGTGCGCAGACCGACGACTACTCGGAGGCGATCGCAGCCTTCGCCGAGAAGCGGACGCCCCGCTTCAAGGGACGTTGAGGCGGGGCGACCCGGATTCGGGCCCGGCGCGACGCGATCCCTTCGAATGCGGGAAGGATCCGCTTTCGATCCGGCCTCAGGGTCGGATCGAATAACACGGCGGCCCCTGGCCGACCTGCTCCGCGAGGGCCGTCTGGACCTCGTGGATCCATTCGCAGAGGAGCGGTCGGGTTTCCCGGGGATCGATCAGGTCGTGCACGCCGAATTCCTCGGCTCGGGGCAGCACGGACTGGGCCCGGGCCATCTCTTCCTCGAGTTCGGCCCGTCGGGCCGCCGGATCCGGAGCCGCTTCGATCTCCCTTCGGAAGGCGAGCGCGACCCCGCTTTCGACGGGCAGGGCGCCACTCATGGCCGAAGGCCAGGCGACGACCGTCGGATTCGGGCCGAAATGGAGGCCCTGGGCCACGCCGTAGGCACGGCGGACGACGCAGGCGAACCAGGGCACGCGGCTCTGGAGGACGGTGAACATCGCATTCATGCCCGCGCGGATCGTTCCCGCCTGCTCGGCGGCGCTGCCGATCGCGAAGCCCGGCTCGTCGACGAACGAGACGATCGGCAGATGGAAGAGATCGCAGAGTTCGACGAAACGGCGGATCTTGGCGGCACCATCCGCGGTCATCGAGCCGCCATCGTAGTGGCAATCGTTGGCGAGTACGCCGATGGGGAAGCCGTCGATTCGTGCCAGGGCCGTGATCTGGCTGCGTCCCCAACCCGCGCCGATCTCGAAGAGGCTCCGCTCGTCGACGACATGGCCGAGGAGCCTGCGCATTTTGTAGGCACGACGGCGCTCGCGGGGGATGATCTCGAGCAGTTCCTCCGCGCGGCGATCCGGACGGTCCCCGACGTCGAAGCGTTCGGGCAGGGCACCGCGATGGTCGGGAAGATAGGCGAGAAAGCACCGGGCCTGGCGCAGCGCGTCCGCCTCGTCCTTCGCCACGTTGTCGACCATGCCGTTGCGGCCGTGGACCCGGGCCGAGCCGAGCTCCTCCTTCGTGAGCTTCTCCCTCGTCGCCTGGGCGACGACGGCGGGCCCTCCGGTGAGGACCTGGGCGCCTTCCTTCGTCATGATCGAGAGATGGGAAGCGACGAGACGGCCGGCTGGAAAGCCGGCGACCGGCCCGAGGGCGATGCACACGACGGGAACGGATCGGAGACTCTCCATCGAAAGCACGTTCAGCATCGGCGGGGCCGTCCAGTCGTAGCCCGATCGGCCGCGGGCACCCGCGCCGGTT
>DRKE01000511.1 GCA_011051925.1 Deltaproteobacteria bacterium | reverse complement strand
TCACCTCCTTGAGGCGCCCCCCCATCTCCAGATCGAGGGGCTCGGTGGAAGTCCAGGTTTCCGCATGAGGGAGCGGGGCGGCGTTGCGCGTATCATCCGAACTCGAAGGAAGACTCACGACGAAGTTCCAGTCGACGCGCCCTGCACCTAACGACTCGCGCGCAGGGCCTGATCCAGGTCGGCAATGATGTCCTGCACATCCTCGATTCCGACGGAGATCCGAACGTATTCTGACGTCACGCCCGAAGCGATCTGTTCATCCGGCGTGAGCTGGGAATGGGTCGTGGAAGCGGGATGGATGACCAGCGTCTTCGCGTCACCGATGTTCGCGAGATGGCTCGCGAGCTTCACGCTTTCGATGAACTTCCGCCCGGCCTCTTCCCCGCCATGGATGCCGAACCCCACGATCGCGCCCGCCCCCTTCGGCAGATAGCGCTCGGCCGCCGCATGATGGGAATGACCCGGCAGCCCCGGGTAGTTCACCCATTCAACCGCTTCGTGGCCTTCGAGGAATCGCGCGACTGCGAGGGCATTCTCGCAATGCCTCTCCATCCGTAGATGAAGAGTTTCGAGGCCGAGCAGCGTCAGGAAGGAACCGAAGGGGCTCATCGCACCACCCGTATCACGCAGCCAGTGGGTCCGGATATGCATGATGTAGGCGATGTTGCCCACCGGACGGAGCGCTTCCTCGAAGACGGCCCCATGATAGGAAGGCGAGGGAGCGCAGAACTCCGGCCAACGATCCGGATCCTCGGCCCACGGAAATCTCCCGCTGTCCACGACGACCCCGCCGAGATGCACGCCGTGTCCGCCGATGAATTTCGTCGTCGAGTAGATCACGATGTCGACCCCATGCTCGATCGGCCGGAGCAGGAAGGGCGTCATCACCGTATTGTCACACAGCGTGGGAAGCTTGTGACCATGCGCGATCTCCGTGATCGCCCGGAAATCCGGCACGTCGTTCTTCGGATTGCCGAGGCTCTCGAAGTAGACGCAGCGCGTGTTCTCGTCGACCAGCTCGTGGATCTGTTCGGGCTTGTCCGGATCGAAGAAGCGGACCTCGACACCCAGATTCTTGAAGGTCTGCGAAAAGAGCGTCCAGGTTCCGCCGTAGAGACTCGTCGAGGAGATGAAGTTCTGGCCGGAATGACAGATCGTCAACAAGGCCGCCGTGATTGCCGCCTGACCCGATGCGAAGCTGAGAGCGGCCGCTCCCCCGTCCATCGCGGCGACCCGCTTCTCGAGGACGTCGTTCGTCGGGTTCATCAAGCGCGTGTAGATGTTGCCGAACTCGCTCAATGCGAAGAGGTTCGCGGCATGGTCCGTATCGTTGAAGACATAGGAGGTCGTCGCATAGATCGGGACCGCTCTCGAATTCGTGACCGGATCGGGCTCCTGCCCGGCATGGACTGCCAACGTTCCGAGCCCCATGGGCGTTTCTTCGGCACTCATTTCCACCTCCTCGGATCCCCTGGGATCATGTTGCGTACCCGATGCCTCGCGGCGCTGCCCACGCCGGGCCGGCGCGACCACAGCGAAACGGAACGGAAGAGCCGCCCGACGAGCCAAAGGGCCATTCGGCCACGGCTCCCGAATCTAGAGGATGCAATCGCCGATCTCCAGCGCCACACCCGACCCATCGGGATACCCGACCGAGGGAATCCGCTCTATTCCGCGAGTTCCGCCAGACAGCGATTGAACGCCTCGTCGATCGTTTCCTCGGTATAGAGCTCCTCGGGCGGAAAGTCCTCGAACCCGCGCAGCATGTAGATTCTCGTCCATCCCAGGGGATAGCCCACGTCGAAGAGCACCTGCCCCGAGGCATCCTGGATCTCGATACCCAGCCACGCCGCATGGACGCGCTGCGGCCAGACCCGACCGATTCCGATCCGATCGGGAATCCATCTTCCTTCCCAGACCAGACTCGATCCCGCAGCCCAGAGATAGACCCCGTCCGAGCCGACGTCCGCCACCCGAAGGAAGTGCGAGAGCCGCACGACGGCATCAACCTCCTGGCTGTTCACGAGATCGCGCAGCGTGTACTCGAAGGCAAGCCGATACTTCTCCGCGTCCGCCACTCCGGTCGTCGGATCGAAGACGCCACCCAACGTTTCGGAATATCTTCGCCATCGATCCTCGAATTCGGACGGATCGACGACTTCGAAACCGAGTCGCTCGAGTTCATTCGTCACGTGTCTCATGGCATGGCGGGAGAGGAGCCGACTGTCGGGAATGGTCACGGGAAAACGGAAGGGCCGGATCACGACCCGCCTCACCTTCTCCCGAAACCGATCTTTCGGCACGTGGAAGGGATCGAATTCCGCGATGGCGGGCCTCGGGGCGAAGAAGAAGAGCCCCGCGAGAAGCGACGCGCCGAAGAGCCGTCCGGAACACGGCAGCCGGATCATCGGCTTTCTCGCAAGAGCTGTTCCACGATCAGCCGGTCTGCGGCGTCGGGCAATACGTCGAGATAGCGCGCGAAAGACGCGTTCGCCTCAGCGTTCCGACCGAGCGAGCGATAGAGAAGACCGAGTTCGCGGTGGGCCTTCGCGAGTCCCGGATCCAGGCGGACCGCTTCTTCGAGTTCGGAAACGGCACGCGAAAGATCCTCCTTTCGCGAACCGCGGCCACTCCGGATCTCGCCGAGCAGGGCCCAGGCCTCGGCGGAGGCCGGCTGGAAGCGAACGAGTCGTTCCAATACCCGGATCGCTCCGAGACGGCGCCCCATCCGAAGGCTGTCCTGCGCGCTCGAGATGACCGCATTCCCGATTCGCGCCATGTACCGCTCCTCCCCGACCTTCGAACCGACCGATCCACAACCGGCGCGGCCCGATCTCGTCCCGCCATCCCGGACTGCGTCGTGGGCCTCGGCATCGCAGCTCTCCCTCAGGGCCCGACGCAGGCCGTCATAGAGAGCCAGTCGATCGACGAGATCCGGATGGCTCGCATAGTAGTAGGGATCCTTCCGGGTGTGGCCGTACTCCAGGTTGATCTCCGCCCGAAGCGCCTCGTCATCCTGGATCAGCAGGTCGAAGAAGCGCGAGGACTCACCCGGGTCGTACCCCGATTCCGTCATCAGGCGGAAACCGAAACGATCCGCTTCGGTCTCGAGATCCCGGGAGTAGCCGGCCATCTGGGGTGCGACGATCGCTTCCAATCCGTCCCTTTCGATTCCGGCGAAAGGGAGTGCGGAAAGTCCCGTCGGCAGGAGCAGGACGCTCAATGCGATTCGGCTCCATAGCACCTTGCTTTTCTCCCGGCCCCGATAGACGATCTCCTTGAGTCCATGACGAAGATGGTAGTGAGCCAGCTCGTGCCCCAGGAGCGTCACCAGCTGGGCCTCGTTCTCGATCCGGGCGAGGATCCCCGTATGGAGATGCATGATGCCGTTCGCCAACATCGCCGCGTTCATGTAGGGATTCTTGATGATCGCGACCCGAACCGCACCCCGATCCATACCGACCTCGACAAGCAGTTCGTCGAGACGCGCCTGGAGATACGATTCGAGTTCCGGATCCTCGAGGACGAGACCGGCCTCGACGATCGCCGCATGATATTTTTCGGCGGCCCTCTGGCGCTCGTGTTCTTCGCTCGTCGTTTCGAAGTCGGCACCGCGAATCGGAGTCGGCTCCAGATCCCCGGAGACACACCCGATCGCGGCCATGCCGAAAAGCACGATTCCGCGCAGGCTGCGCCGAGAACGCCTTCCGGCCTCCCCATCCCGCCTCTCGATTCCGCTTGACGGCGCGCCTCGCATGGCTTCATAATCCATCAGGGGAATCGCGAATACAAGAACACGAGGCGAGAACAC
>DRKE01000510.1 GCA_011051925.1 Deltaproteobacteria bacterium | reverse complement strand
GATGCAATACGGCGAGACCCGGAGGCGGCGGTGCGTAGCCCGACAGGAAGCGTCGATGAACGAGAAAGGCGAACGCGATGAGAAGAAGCGCCGTGAGCACGGCTCAAGAATACCCGACCGTCTTCGCGACGCACTCGCGGTGTGGGGAAGTCAAGCCGAAGGGGGTTCGATCAGTCCGTGGACCCAGGCATAGGCCTCGTGTTCGAGGGCCTGGAGGGCCGGAATGTCGAGGGACCATCGTGGCAAGGCGGCATCGATCTTCTCGATCTCGCAGCGCTCGACGCTCTGTGCGAAGAGAAGGAGTTCGCCCAGCAGGCCCTCATGATGGGTCAATGCCCTCGCGATCTCCCGACCGAGCCGGAGTTCCACGACCAGCTCTTCCATCGGACGGCCGAGCAACGCATCGGCGAGGGAGAGCATGCCGACGAGGAAGGCCCGCTCGCGCCGCGATTCCGCGTCTCCGGCCACGCGACCGCCTCCACCGGCCTCCTCACGGTCCTGTGTCATCGGCCCGCTCGAGGCATGCTCGATCACGAGTTCCATCAACCGGCCCCGATGGGCCGCCGTAGTCAGGAGCGGACTGCCCAGATCGTCCCCCTCCTCCTGGGCATAGAGCAGGATCGACACCCAGCGCCCCAGGCGCTCCAGGCCGAGCTGCCGGACCGCATCCTCGATCGTCTCGAGCGGGACCCGCGCGGCGTGCCCTGCCGTGTTCACGAGACGAAGCAGATTCAAGCCGAGCTTGGCGTCCTGCTTGAAGCTCTCGACGATCCGATGGGCCTCCACCTCGGCCGAAATCTGCTGCAGGAGCTGGATCAGGGTCTTCTTCGACGCGTCGAGATCCGCGCCTTCGAGCACGACCGGCCGGGCGAAGAAATAGCCCTGGAAGCAATCGAAGCCGAGTTTCATGCACGTCTCGAATTCGGACGGCGTTTCGACCTTCTCCGCCAGCAACGACAGGCCGCTCGTTTCGCGCAGCGTCCGGACGAGCTTCCTCAGCTGCCTTCGCGGAATCGCCGGCAGATCCACCTTCACGAATTCGGCGTGGGGCAGGAGCGGCCGGCGTGGATCGTCGACGACCCAGTCGTCCAGGGCGATCCGGAATCCCGCCTCCTGAAGGAACCGACAGCGTTCGATCACGACCTCATCGGCCTCGACGTCTTCCAGGATCTCGATCACGACCCGCTCCCTCGGCAGCGCCTCGATCACGTCGGAGAGCAGGATCTCCCGGTTGACGTTGAAGAATCCCAGGGCTTGCCCCAGAACGGCATCCATGCCGAGCGAGGCGAAGGTATTGACCATGACGCGGACGACCGCACGACCCACCTCGTCGATCTCGGCCGCCTGTGAAGTCCGGGAGCTGCGGAATAGCAGCTCGTAGGCCACGACGTTCCGATCCCGGTCCACGATCGTCTGGCGGCCGAGAAAGATCTCCTTGTTCGAGCGATTCAAGGCGTTCTCCGATCATCCATACCCTGCTATCGGCCAGCGATCCGCCCGATTGAGTCGATGGATCGCGGGATTCCTTCCGGGCGGCTGGATCGGGGGAAAGCCTCGATTCCCGATCAGGTCTCGTATGGAGGTTCCTCTCTCAGTCCGATGTCTTCCGGGAAGTCGCGGGAGACCCGCATGGCGAAGCGGGGCGGGCGCTTCTCGAGAAAACTCATGACGCCTTCGCGACTGTCCTCGCGCGCCCCCATGTAGTTCATCGCCTTCGAATCGAGGCGATGGGCCTCCATCGGATGGGAAGCGCCGAGCATCTGCCACATCATCTGCCGCGCCAACGCGACCGAGACCGCACTCGTATTCTCCGCGATCTCCCGGGCCAGCTCCCGGGCACGCGGCAGCAACGCGTCGGGTTCGAGCACTTCGGAAACGAGTCCTCCGGCTCGTGCCTCCTCGGCATCGAAGACACGACCGGTCGCGACCCATTCCATCGCCTGGTTGATCCCGACCACGCGGGGCAGGAACCAGCTGCTGCAGGCCTCGGGAACCACGCCCCTTCGCGCGAAGACGAAGCCGAAACGCGCCTTCGTGCTCGCCAGCCGGATATCCATCGGCAGGATCGAAGTCACGCCGACCCCGACGGCAGGGCCATTGACCGCCGCGATGATCGGCTTGCGGCAGCGGAAGATCCGCAGGGTGAGCAGCCCCCCCTCGTCCCGATGCTCGGAGGCCTTCCCATCGCCCGGGGGCGCCGCCTTCGCCGGATCGAAGGTCGCTGCACCGCCCCCCAGATCCGCCCCCGCGCAGAATCCCCGCCCCGCGCCCGTGACGATCACGGCACGGACATCATCGTCCTCGTCGACATCATCGAGCACCGTGAACCAATCCTGGGCCATCTGCATCGTGAAGGCGTTCAGCCGCTCCGGGCGATCGAGGGTCACGACCGCCACACCGCCTGCCTTCTCGATCCGGATCGTTTCCAGGGCTTTCTCTTCTGACATCGCGCAAGTCTCCTCGGCTTCGTGGGTTGATCTTCGTCGACGGTCCCGGCCCGCCATCGATCGGACCCGGTTCGCTCGGCGGGCCGCAACGATACGACATCCCCGGGGACGGGCCGCCCCGGCCCAGGTTGCGCACCCGACCCGCCTGCCGCCGGCATGATAGAATCCGCCCATGCGAATCGGCGTCGTCGGCGATACCCACGATCGGATGGAAAACGTCCGGCGGATCGTGGATCTCTTTCGCGAGGCCCGTGTCGATCGTGTGGTGCATACGGGTGACGTGACGCGACCGGACGTGCTCGAGCGATTGGCCGGCCTCGAAGTTCCCGTCTTCGGCGTCTTCGGAAACAACGACCACCCCGAAAGAGAACGCCTCGAGAGGGAATCCCTGCGCCTCGGAATGGATTTCGCACCGCCCCCCCGCAGCTTCGAGTGGCTGGAGAGACGGATTCTCGTCGTCCATGATCCGGAAGAGGCATCGCTTCCGGCCTCAGGCGGATTCGATCTCCTGCTCCACGGTCATACGCATCGCCATCGTCATGAGCGTCATGGCCAGACGCTGATCTTCAACCCCGGTGAATGTGCCGGGTTCATGCGTGGGCGCAACGCCGTGGGACTCGTCGATCTGGTCTCGCTCGAAGCGACGCGACTCCGGTTCTGAGGACATGGGCGACGCCTTCGAAGCCGCGCTGGCCCCGACACCCCCCTTCTCCGGGAGACCCGGAACACCATGAGCTGGAAACCCGAAGTCGACGAGATCGAGGCCCGTCGCGACGCGGCCCGTGCCATGGGCGGTGCCGAAGCCGTGGATCGCCAACACGCACGTGGACGACTCACCGTCCGCGAACGAGTCGATGCCCTGATCGATCCGGGCAGTCTCGAAGAACAGGGACCGATCGCCGGCGAGGCCGAACGCGACGAGGAAGGCCGCGTGACGGCCTTCCATCCCGCCAACTATCTGCTCGCGCTCGCGCGGGTCGAGGGGCGCCCGATCGTCGTGGGCGGAGAGGACTTCACCCAGCGGGGCGGTTCGCCTTCGCCCTCCGGCCTGCGCCGAAGCGTCTATGCCGAGACCCTCGCCATCGATCTCCGCCTGCCCCTCGTGCGCTTTCTCGAGGGCGGCGGTGGCAGCATCGCCGGCGCCGGAGGCCGCCGGGGCGGGAGCGGAACGCCGGCACCCCGAATGGCGGGCGATCCCGTCTACGCGACGTCGCGTTTCCTGTCGATCGCGCGGATCCTGGAGATCGCCCCGGTGGTCTCCGCGGCTGTCGGCGCGGTCGCCGGTTTCCCGGCCGCCCGCCTGGCCGCCTCCCATTTCTCGGTCATGACCCGGGAAACCGCCCAGATCCTGATCGGAGGGCCCGCACTGGTCGAGCGCGCATTGGGCGAGAAGCTCTCCAAGGAGGAGCTCGGCGGAGCGAAGATCCACGCCCGCTCGGGCGTCGTCGACAACGTGGCTCGCGACGAGTTCGACGCGATCGCCCAGATGCGACGCTTTCTCTCCTACCTCCCGACCAACATCCTGTCGCTGCCACCCGTCGAGAAGCAGGCCACGGACGATCCCGAACGCCGGGAGGAATTCCTGCTCGACATCATCCCACGCGACCGACGCAAGGTCTATCCGATGCGAAAGATCGTGAAGGCCGTCTTCGACCAGGACAGCTTCTTCGAGATGACGAAAGGGTACGGCCGGAGCCAGATCACGGGTCTGGCCCGTCTTGGGGGACGACCCGTCGGCGTCTTCGCCAACGATCCGCATTTCCACGCGGGATCGATGGATGCCGAGGGTGCCCGCAAGGTCCGCCGTTTCGTCGGGCTCTGCGACACCTTCCATCTGCCGATCGTGAGCCTCGTCGACGAGCCCGGATTCATGATCGGCTCCGCCTCCGAGCGGGCGGGGACGATCCGATTCGGCGTCGAAGCGATCACGTGCGTCGTCACCAGTCGCGTCCCCTGGTGCTCGGTCCTCGTCCGCAAGGCCTATGGCGTGGCCGCTGCCGCCCATTTCGGACCCGGGGCACAGATCCTCGCGTGGCCCTCGGCGGAATCCGGCGCCCTTCCGATCGAAGGAGGGGTCGCCGTTGCGTTCCGCCGCGAGATCGAGACCGCGGAGGACCCGGACGCACGACGCCGGGAGCTCGAGGAGACCTTTGCCGCGCGTCGCAGCCCCTTCCCGCGAGCCGAGTCCTTTTCGGTCCACGACCTCATCGATCCGCGGGAAACGCGAGCGCGTCTGTGTCGCTGGATCGAACATGTCTGGCCCCTGCTTCGCGAAGAGCTGCCGAACCGGATCCCGGGATCGAGCGCGGGCACGACATGACGTCGGGACCGCCGACCCGGATCGGCATGGCGCGCAGGGATCCGCGGACCGGGGCCTCAGGCGAGACGACGACCGATGACCTCCCCCATCCGGACCGCGCTTCCGAGCGGTTGCAGATCGATCTCGTAGCGACTCGGCGGCGTCAGCAGCAGGATCGTCGAGCCGAACTCGAAATGCCCCCATTCCTGCCCTCGGAAGAAGGAGGGGGCCCGTTCCCCGAGGTCCCGTCGCACCGCTTTCCGATCCCGCGGATTCGTCCGCAGATCGTCGAAAGCCAGGCGCACGCTGCCGACCATCATCGCCCCGACCGCCACCAGCACGAGGGGAAGGGGACTTCGCTCCGCTCCGCTGTCCTCATCGACCTCCAGGTACGCGCAGATCCGCTCGTTGCGGGCGAAGAGCCGATCGATTCCATGGAGGCCGATCGCGTTGACCGGCCAGAGGGATCCGGGATGGTAGTCGAGTCGCCGGATCCGGCCGGCCGCCGGCGTGTGGAAGCGATGATAGTCCCGAGGAGAAAGATAGAAGGTCGCGAAGAACCCGCCCTCGTAGCGACTTGCCAGGTCCGCATCGCCCAGCAACTCGGCCACCGGATAGCGGCGCCCCTTCACCTGCACCAGCATCCCGGAACGGATGCGACCTGCAGCGCCCCAGACCCCATCACAGGGCGAGACCAGGCTCCTCTCGTCCCCCTGGATGGGACGGGCCTCCGGACGCAGCCGTCGGGTAAAGAAATCCTGGAGCGAGACGTAGGCTTCGACCGGTTCCCGAGCCTCCTCGAGATCGACCCCGGCCAGCCGCGCGAAAAGCCGGATCTCGGCGCGCTGGAGCGGTCCGGGCAGTCGCAGCGATGCGACGCGCCCGGCCCATCGGGAAATCGCGTTCCGCGGAACGAGATGGAGAAGGACCACGGCGAGCCGGATCCAGGATCCGGGCTCGTCGGAGCCGGCGCCATCGGGCAGATTCGTCTCCACGATCCGTCTTTCACGGACATCGCGGTCATGGCGGCCGGGTGAGGCGATTCGGTTTTCGGGAGCGCCGTCGTCCGCCATCCGCGATAGGATAGCCAGGGAACCCGTGTCATGAACCCTGCACCCGGAAATCAGCCGCGCGAATCCGCGGGATCATTCCAGCCGGGGGAGGTCACCCGGACTTGATCGGAAACGGATCGGAACAGAGCGATGCGGATGATCCGCTCCTCGGCCAACTTCTCGACGATCGCTACGAGATCCGAAAGGCCCTCGACCGGGGCGGCATGGGGACGGTCTACCTCGCCTGGGACACGAAACTCGAGCGTCGTGTCGTGGTCAAGGTTCCCCATGCGCGCTTGATGGGCGACCGCGCCTTCCGGCTGCGCTTCCTGCAGGAGATCCGGGATCTCGCCAACCACGAGCACCCCGCGATCCTTCGGATCGAAGGGTCGGGCTCCCACCAGGACATTCCCTTTGCGGTCGTACAATACCTGCGCGGAGGGAACCTCCGGGACCGGATCGGCGAACAGGGCGGACAGCAGACGCCGGACGAAGTCCTCGAATGGCTTCCCACGATCGCCGACGCCCTCGACGCGGTCCACAAGAATGGCTCCCTCCATCGCGATGTGAAACCCGCCAACATCCTCTTCGACGAACGGGGCAACGCCGTCCTTTCGGACTTCGGGATCGCGACGGCCATCGGCGCGGCCGATCCCGACGCACCCACGCAGGAGGTCCGCGAGGAATTGACCGTCGTCGGGACCTTCGTGGGATCCCCGGCCTACACACCCCCCGAAGCGATCGATCGGAACCTGACGCCCGCCTATGACCAGTACAGTCTCGCCACGGTCGTCTATCTCGCGATTGCCGGCGAGCTGCCCTTCAAGGGGCCGACCAATGAAGCGATCCTGATCGCGAAGGAGAAGAATCCCCCGCCCGGATTCGATCGCAGACGACTGAAGGCGCCGATCTCGAAGAGCGCCGAAAAGGCGGTGTTGAAGGCCCTTTCACGACGCCCCGAAGACCGCTTCGGAAGTTGCAGCGAGTTCGCGGACGCCTTCGCCGGAAGCGGCACCCCGAGTGGCCGCGCCCTGCCCGACGGCAAATGGCTCGCGCTCGGGGTCGCCCTGGCCCTGGGACTCGGCGCGTTCGGACTCGTCCGGTCGGGCGGATTCGCCGATGGGATTCCGGAACCGGCCACGCCGCCTGCGACCACGCAGGAGAAGGCCGGATCCGATCTCCAGGTCGCCTCGATCCTTCCCATCACGGTCCAGCTCGGAAGCACGCCCGAGGAGATCGATGCCGCCGTCGCGCTATGCAGACAGGAGGGCGGGACCGAACGCGGATGCGCCCGTGCGCTCTTCGAAGACGAACGCCTGCGGACGGTCACGCTCGCCCCCTTCGAGATCGACCGGACCGAGGTGACGAATGCGGAGTTCCAGCGCTTCGTCGACGAGACCGGCCACGTTTCGAGAGCGGAGGAACGCGGCTACAGCTGGGACGTCACGCGCTGCTCGCGATGCGACTGGCGGCACCCTCGCGCGGATCGTCGAGCGGAGAACCATCCGGACGATCCCGTCGTTCACGTCGCCTGGTCCGACGCGCGGGCCTATTGCGAATGGGCCGGGGCACGCCTCCCGACCGAAGACGAATGGGAATTCGCCGCACGCGGCCGGGATCGACGCATCTTTCCGTGGGGGGACACCTGGGAATCCGATCGGGTCCGCAGTCCCGCGAACGAAGGGATCGGACTCGAGCCGGTCGGATCCCATCCGAATGGCGCGACCCCCGACGGGCACCTCGACTTCGCGGG
>DRKE01000509.1 GCA_011051925.1 Deltaproteobacteria bacterium | reverse complement strand
TCGCTTGTCGCGCGACAATGTCGACGAACGGTACCCGTCGATCAGTGGACGCCGGGTAGCCTGGCAGGTCTTCCCGGACGGGTCCCTGGATTCCAGCCGGATACGCCTGGGCGGATTCGCACGCCATCGCGGGGTTCGGCGCCCCACCATGCTATCGGCCAGCGAGGCGACGCAGACGAATCCGACCGTCTCCGGTCACCGGGTGGTCTGGCTGGAGTCCATGACGGGGCAGCCAGCCACGAGACTTCACGGCTGCATTCTACAACGAGCCCACCGCGATGGCAGCGATCCGGCCTGCAAGGCGAGTCTTCTCTTTGAGGGTGTGACTCGACTCGACCCGATCAGGATGGCCCTTCACCGCATCCTCTGGTCCCCGCGAATCGGCATCCAGTTCAGCGTCCTCGGCTGTCGCTGGTTCGGCGAGCGGGGCCGACGGGGCGGATCCTGCGTTCCACGACCCATCGTCGCCGAGAGGCTCGATACCCCTCGCCGACTGCTGGACTTCGACGGCCGCACGGCGGTCTTCGTCACCAATCAGCCGGACAGGCACCTTGAAATCTGTTCTAGCGTCCTGGCTCCTGGTAGCTGCGACCCCCGTCCGGTGCTCGTCCAGGGCTTTCCGCTGCGGGCCGATGGGGCCGCAATCGATCGGGATCTTCTCGTGTTCGAGATCATACGACCGGACGGGTCGATCCTGGGTCATTGTCGTGTCGATCGCGCTACCGGCGTTTGCCAGGACCCTCGACTCATCGAAGGTGTCGAGAATGGCAGCTACCCGGACGTCTCCGGCAGGCGGGTCATCTGGACGGAGTTCTCGTACGGGGAGCGTTCATCGATCTGGCTCTGTGAAATCGACGACGTCAACGGCCGATGCGATCCCATGCGCTTGACCGGTTCTCATGCGCCAGCGAGCCGAGCAAGAATCGACAGACACCGAATCGTGTGGGAGGACGAACGTTTCGGCCCGTCCCAGATCCTGGGCCTCCAGCTCCCATCGATTCGAATAGCGCGCCGACTTCGCACGAAGCCAGGCAAGAGGACCAATCACCTGTTCTGGGCAACGGGCGGCTCCGGGGGAAGGCTCACGATGACGATCGAGGCAGTGTCAGGACCGACCCCCGAAATGTGGAACGCACGGATCCGCTCTCTGGGGTCTCGACGCGCGGTGCTCATGTTCCAGCCGCCATCCACACCGCCGGGAAACGAAGGCAGTACAGCGACATGGCGAATCCGCGGTACTGCCGCCAATGGCCTTCAGACCGAACGTAGCATCACGATCGATGCCGTTGGCTACCGAAGAAGGAAAGCACCGTCGAAACGGAAGACCTCAGACGAACGGTTCATCAGAGACGCGGTCGGGCGACATGACCGATCCTCAGAGTAGACAGCACGCCATTGACTTCCCTAACGGATATAGCCAAGGCTTTCGAGCGCCTGCGCAGCCTCCCTACTGAGGTTCGGCATCGCGTGTTCTGGAACCCGCCCCATGACGTTCTCGCGAACGAACTCCTCGATCTCCCTGCGCAGGGATGCGGCGACTTCAGGCTGGATCTTCATCTGATCGAATCGCTCGGCGGGATCCCAGCTGAGATCGTGCAGGACGGGGTTGTTCTGCGAAAACCACGTGATCTTCATCGGATATCGAATCAAGGAAACCATGTCCCCGAACACCCGATCTTCCTTGTCGCATTTGAGACGTGCGGTATCGATCACTTTGTCGGGATCCGGAACTCCAAATTGATCGACCAGCCAGTCCGGTAGTCGCGACACGCTATCGCTATACATACTATAGATCGGCTTCGCTCCGCTCTTCGCGAAACCAGGGGGAGAGATCTCGAGCGGCAAGGCGGCCGGACAGTCTCGGCCGAGCGCCCAACACAGAATCGAATTCCGCACGTCTCGAGTCTCGACAGGATCTTCGATGACGACCGACTCCGACCCGACGATGCCTTTGACGATCAAGGGCACATGCAGCACTGGATTGCCCACCGAAAACTGGTGGCCCATCATGCGCCTCTCGCCAAAGTGCTCGCCATGGTCGGATGTCGCTACGATGAGATACGAATCCACACCGACATCTTCATCAAGGATCCGCAGGATGGATCCGAGTTTTCGATCTGCCTCGGCGACGTCGCCAAGATAGAGGCCATGCAGAATATCGATGTGCTTCTTCAAGGGGATGCCGTCACATAGCGAGCTGGGTATCGTGTATTTGGACTGAACGAATCTTGCCTCATCCTGCGAGACGGCACTCGGAAGCCAGGGATTCTCGACTCGAACCTCATACGGATCGTGAGGATCGAAGAGATTGACGAAGAGGAAGAACGGTTTGGACCTTTCCCGCGACCGGCTCCATGCCCTGACCCGTTCGACTATGTCGAATTTGTCGGGACGCGCTTCTCCAAGCGTGACCGACCGCATGGTCGCAACGATATCCATGGATCCAAAGTGATCGAATCCCTGATCGAATCCGAAGTAGTGACTCACGAGAGAATTCTCCGAAAAGCCAACCGTCTCGTACCCAGCCGCTCTGAACTCTTCTGCGAGCATGCGAAATGAATCCGGCGCAACAAAATTTCCGCCGAGCCCGAGACCGTGCTGATCGACACGGAGTCCCGTAAAGAGGGAAGCATGGCTCGAAACGGTCCACGGAGCCGAAGCGTACGCGCGAGCGAACCGGACCCCCTTGCGAGCGAGCCGGTCCAGTACCGGTGTCGTCCCGTCGACCTCCCCGTACGACGAGACCGCATCAGCACGTAGCGTGTCAAGAACGGCGAGTACGACCGAGGGGCGCCGATCATCGTCACGAGACTCGAGCTGGCCGGGCTCATCCTTGCCCTCGGTCCGGAACGACGCCTGGTCGCCATCGAGTTCCGGGGAACACGCGAGGGTAATGGTGGCGACCGTGAGAACCCATAGCAGGAGAAGCAGGGTAGAGCGGAGGTTTCCAGGACTACCGCTCGACCCACAACGACTGCTGCAATCGATCGTCCTGACGAAAAGCACATCGAGCATGTCGACCCATCGTAGTTCATGCATGGCTAGGCCTGCCCGAAACCGCCGGACCGACACCTGGCCGGATCGGAGCATACCCCCCCAGCTCCGGCGCCAGCTTCCGCCACGCCCGCCGGATCCGCTCCTCGGCCGCTTCGATCCCCGAAGTCCCCGCTCCGAGGGGCGTGGTGAGTCGGATCGCCAACATGTGGGCCGGCCGGACGAAGGGGCTCCGATCGAGGGCGGCGGCCTGGCGGAACCATTCGTCGAAGAATCCGCCCCGCCTTTCGATCCAGGAATAGGAAAGCACGCTCCGCGCGCCGCGCCGGAAGACCATCCGCCGCGCGCGAGGTCCCCCGTCGACGATCTCCTCGAAGCGTTCCTCGACCGGCGCATGGCCC
>DRKE01000508.1 GCA_011051925.1 Deltaproteobacteria bacterium | reverse complement strand
AAGGGATTTCGAGGTGACGAATCGGGCGCTCGACGCGATGGTCCGGATCGTGCGGAGCCGTCCCGGATGTCGGGGTGCCCGCATGACGGGGGGCGGCTTTGGCGGATGCGCGATTGCCCTGGTCGACGCGGCCCGGGCCGAGGCGATCGGCGAGGAGGTGCGCGACGCCTGGGCGGCGGCGATGGGAGGGCGGCCGGAGGTCTTCCTCACGCGCGCCTCGAAGGGGACGAGTCTGGTCTGACCAGGGGCCGCGAGGGACGGACCCGGGTCCGAGAGCCATGTCATCTGACGAGAAGAGCCCCCCCACCGCCCGAGGGGGCCGACAAGATGGGGCTGGATGTCGGGTTCTTGCGGGATGCTGGGGCAATCTGGCTCGTCGTTCGGGATGGGGGTGCCCTGGAGCGGATTTCGAACGGCATGGATGTTGCTCGCTTTCTGGGTGGGGGGCGGCTCGTGCCCGGAGGGAGGTCAGGAGGAAGATGTCGTCGGGATTTCGTCGGTCCGGCTCGCGGCTGGTGGCGGGGGGCGCCGAGTCCGAGGCCCTCGATGGTTGGTTGCACCCGGACTTCGTTCCGGTTGCCAATACGTTGCGTCAGCTCGTGCGGCGGTATGAAGGCGGAGCGGCGGTCTGTGTCTACCACCGCGGACGCTGCGTCGTCGATCTCTGGGGCGGGGTCCGGAATCGCGAGGGCGATCCATGGCAGCAGGATACGATGGCCCCGAGCTTCTCGACGACCAAGGGGGTCGCTTCGACCCTCGTGCACATCATGGTCGATCGGGGACTCCTCGACTACGACGAGAAGGTCGCGACGTACTGGCCCGAGTTCGCCCAGGCGGGCAAGGCCGAGATCACGTTGCGCCAGGTGTTGACCCATCAGTCGGGTCTCTACCACATCCGGCAGATGATCGATCATGCCGATCGCATGCTCGACTGGGCACACATGATCGAGGCGATCGAGAAGGCCGAACCGATCCATCCGCCCGGCGAGCGAACGGGATACCATGGCCTCACCTACGGCTTCCTGGTCGGAGAAATCCTCCAGCGGGTGACGGGTGAGCGCTTTTCCGACCTCGTCGAAAAGGAGATCGCGACCCCCCTCGGCCTCGATGGGATGTTCGTCGGCGCACCCCATGAAGAACACGCTCGGGCAGCGGATCTGATGTGGTCGCGTGCGGCCGAGGCGATCCGGCAGATGCCGGCCCCGGGTCGCATCGCGCGGGGGCTCGGTTCGCTCGCCGTATCGACCCATGGGTGGCTTGGCAGCGCCCTCGGGTTGATCGGGATCCGCTTCGATCTCAGCAGTCTGGCCGATGCGCTGGCGCCGCGCGGCATCTCGGGCTTCGAGTTCGATTCCGGAGAAACATTGCGGGCGGCGATCCCCGCCTGCAACGGACTCTTCACGGCGCGCTCCCTCGCCCGCATGTACGCGGCGCTCTCCGCCGGCGGAACCCTCGACGGGGTTCGGCTGATTTCGTCCCGGACCCTGGCTCGGGCAACCGAGTTGCAGGAGCCGACCGGGCGTCTCGCGGTCATTCCCTTCGACATGCGATGGCGACTCGGCTATCACGCCGTCGCCACGACGCGGGGCTTTCCGCGCCATGCCTTCGGCCATTTCGGCTTCGGTGGTTCGGGGGCCTGGGCGGATCCCAGCCGCGAACTGGCGGTGGCGCTGATCGTGAATTGCGGGATGGGGACCCCCTTCGGCGATACCCGCACGGCGAGGATCAGCGGAGCGGCATTGGCGTCGGCAGCCCGGCGGGCCCGGCCGCGGCGGCGGAATCCCTCGAGCCCGAGATGGTGGGTGCTCGAAGAGGCGGGCTGAGAAGCCAGAAGCAAGAAGAAAGCCGGCTGGCCTGTCGGTGCTCGTGCTGTCCTATCCTCGGGGCGCCTGATCCATCGACGAGTGCGGGGCAGGGACCCGGGATCCGGGCGCGAGGAGCGAATCATGAAACGCGGAAGGGGCTGGCCCATCGCGGCAGTCTGCGGGGTGCTTCTCGTGGCGTTGGGCGTCCTCCTGATCGCCGTGGTCCCCTACCGTCCCGTTCGCGTCGAGGGTCCGCGGATCGAGCCCCGTCCACTCGAATTGCCCGAGCCCCTCGCCGGTCTCCGGTTGCATGTCTTCAATACCGGTGCGAACCGGATGTCCTCGCTTCTGGTCGGGCCGGATCCGCCCTGGCGTGCGGTACCCGCCTTCCTCATCGAGGTTCCGGGTCATGGGCTCGTCGCCTTCGACCTGGGACTCTCCCACGAGGTAGCCGAATCGGGTGAAGAGGCGATTGCTCCGCCCGTCGGGTGGTTGATGGAGAGTCGTGGCCGGCCGGGTCTCACGCTCGAGTTCCAGATGAAAGAGGACGGATTGTCGCCCGAGGCCGTCCAGACGGTCATCCTCTCGCATCTGCATGGGGATCATACGGGGGTCGCCTCGGCGTTCGCGCACGCGTCCTTCATCGCCGGGCCGGGCACGCGCTCGCGTTTTCTCGATGTGCCTGATGCGCCGTTCGGCGCCGCGCCTGCCCCCGCCTGGCAGGAGTTCGGCGTCGGGGAAGAGGATCGCGCCCCGTCGACCCGACTCGGACCCTTCGAAGCGGTCGTCGATCTCTTCGGGGACGGATCGATCCATCTGATCGCCGCGGGGGGCCACACGGACGAGGACATCATGGCCCTCGTCAATCTTCCCCAGGGTCCGGTCCTGCTCACCGGCGACGCCGTCGTGCATTTCGACTGGCTCGCCTCGGACGATGTCGAGCGCATCGCGAGCGATCCGGAGCGCGCCGCGACGATTCGCAACCAGGTCCGGTCCCTTGCCGCCGCCGGCGAGGTCCTGATCCTGCCGGGTCATGATCTCCGCCGACTGCGCGAAACGCGGCCGCGATCGGACCTGGTCCTGCATCATCCGGAGCGTTTCGAGCCGTCCTTCTGGCCGATCGACCGCGATTGACCGGATTGGACGCAGGCCCGGGAAGCGGCCATGCTCTTCCCATTCTCGTCAACCGGATCGCTTCGACGAAGGTCGAGCGCAGGAGGGACGTCGCCGTGGCGACAACAAAAATCGTACTCATCGGCGCGGGGAGCGCGCAGTTCGGCTTCGACATGCTGGGCGACTTCTTCCAGAGCCCCCTGCTTTCGGATTGTCACGTCGCCCTGCACGACATCAACGCGGAGGCGCTCGAGCGCGTTCGTCGCGCGGGCCAGGACTATATCGACGACCACGGGTTGGCCGTCGAGCTGACCGCTTCGCTCTCCCGGGAGGAGTCGCTCGCGGGCGCCGATTTCTGTGTGATCGCCATCGAGGTCGGCGACCGTTTCGCGCTCTGGGAAATCGATCAGAACGTTCCCCGGCAATTCGGATTCCAGCAGGTCTTCGGCGAGAACGGTGGGCCGGGCGGCCTCTTCCATTCGCTTCGGGTGATTCCCCCGATCCTCGAGATCTGCGGCGACATCGAGCGGATCTGCCCCGAAGCCTGGGTCTTCAACTACAGCAATCCGATGAGCCGGATCTGTACGACCGTCCATCGGGCCTTTCCCGATCTCAAGTTCGTGGGACTCTGCCATGAGATCGCTTCGCTCTACCAGCATCTGCCCTTGATTCTCGACACGCCGATCGAGGCTCTCGAGTTCCGGGCCGGTGGTCTCAACCATTTCAGCATCCTCGTCGAGGCCCGTTATCGGGAGAGCGGAAAAGACGCCTACCCCGACATTCTCGAGAAGGCGGCGGACTATTTCGAACACCTGCCCGATCTGGGCAGCATCATGAAGAAGCTGCTCGATGCCCAGGCCGGGTCGACACCGGGGAGCGAGCCCGCGCTGCGCGAGGGGGCGAATCCGTGGGCCGAGCGCGGTGCATTCCGTGTGCTGCTCGAGAAATTCCACTGCCTGCCGATCACGACCGACAGCCATATCGGGGAATACCTGCAGTGGGCGCCGGAGGTCGCGGACCACAAGGCCGTGCTCGACTTCTACGTCTACTACAAGAAGTGGACGCTGCGAGGCGATCCCACGATCCGTGAGACGCGGACCGAGCGCATGGTCAAGATCGTCGAAGGGATCATCAGTGACGATCGCTATGAAGAGGCCGCCGTCAACGTTCCGAACCGGGGCCTGATTCCGCAGCTGCCGGAGTTCATGGTGGTCGAGGTCCCGGCCTGGGTGGATCAGAAGGGCATCTCGGGGATCCGGCTCGACGGCATGCCCCGGGGATTCGCGGGGCTGCTCGCGAATCAGGTCGCGGTCCATGACCTCACGGCCCAGGCGGTGCTCGACCGGTCGAAGGACCTGGTGCTCCAGGCCCTGCTGGTCGATCCCGTCGTCGATCGTGTGGGCATGGCCGAACGGCTCATCGAGACCATGATCGAATTGCAGCCCGAGTACCTCGGCTACCTGCGCTGATCATCGTCCGGGCGGGGCTCGAGGAAGACCGAGGGCGGCGCCCGTCGGGTCGAGGCCCAGGTGCCGCCCGCGATGGGAATCGCGATCCCGACGAGCATGAGCGCGCCGCCCTGGATCTCCCGGACGGTCGGCAGGTCCGAAAGCAGGAGATAGGCGAGTCCCAGGGTGAGGGGCGGTGCGGCCAGGGTGACGAGGGTCGTGATCCGCGCCTGGATGTAGCGCGCCGAGGTCATGATGCAGAGACGTCCGAGAAAGGGGCCGAAGAACGCGGCCAGGGCGGCGTAGCCCACCTGGGCGAGGGAGATCTCCCGGAGCGCCTCGGGAAGGCCGTTCAGCGCGAACCAGAAGGCCACGGAAAGCCAGAGTCGGAGCGCATTGACGGAGACCAGTTCGATCCGATGGATGGATCTCCGCGTGATGACCGCCATCGAGCCGAAGCACGCCGCCGAGGCGACGGCCCAGGCCATCCCGACGGCCCGGGGCTCGCCCAGGTCGAGGGGATCCTGGAGCAGGACGAGGCCGGCCAGGGCGAGGGCGGCGCCCAGCCAGAAGAGTCCGTCGATGCGCTCGCCGATGATGGGCCAGGCGAGCAGGGCGACGAAGATGACCTCGCTTCGCTGGACGACCGTGAGCAGTGCGGGCGAGACCAGCTGGATCGCGCTGGCGCTGGCGAGGTTGCCGAGAAGGGTGAAGAAGGCGAGCGCCGCAGCGACCCGCAGGTCGAACGCGCGGAAGCGGGGAAGCGCCTTCTGACGGACGACCGTGAGGAGGGTCGTGAAGGTGGCCGCTGAAGCGAGCAGGACGAGGGTGTTGACCCGGGCATCGCCGTGAAGGGCGGCGAGCTTCCAGGGGATGACGAAGGCGGCGATCGCGAAGGCCGAAGCGAAGGCCCACGCAACCCCGCGAAATGGATCGTTTCGCATTCAGCCGATCCGCTCAGATCGCGTCCGAGAGGTCGAGTTCTTCGCGCAGCTGTCGTTTCAGGAACTTCCCACTGGCGTTGCGGGGGAGCGGCTGGGCCAGGATCCAGATGTATCGCGGGATCTTGTATTTCGCGAGCCGGCCTGCACAATGGTTCCGCAACGACGCCGCCGGGTCGTCGAGTTCCCGGTCGAGCACGATCGCCGCCGCGACTTCCTCCCCGAGCCGGTCGTCCGGGACGCCGAAGACGGCGCACTCGGCCACCGCAGGATGATCGAAGAGGACGGCCTCGACTTCGGCGCAGTAGACGTTCTCGCCGCCCCGGAGAACCATGTCCTTCACGCGGTCGACGATGAAGATGAAGCCGTCCTCGTCGATCCGCGCGAGGTCGCCGGTTCGCAGCCAGCCGTCCTGGATCGCCTCGGCCGTCGCCTCGGGCCGGTTCAGATAGCCCCGGATGACCTGGGCGCCGCGCACGCAGAGTTCCCCGAGCTGGCCCGTCGGCAGCGTCTTGCCCTCTCCGTCGATGCATTTCGTCTCGAAGGTCGGCAGGGCCGGCCCCACGCTCGCGGGCTTGTCGACGAAGAAATCCGCGGAATTGGCCGTGATCACACCGCAGGTCTCCGTCATCCCGTAGCCCGTACCGGGGCGGGCCGTCGAAACCCGCTTCTCGATCTTTTCAACCAGATCGGGCTGGAGCTGTGCGCCACCGCCCCCGAGCGCCGTGAGACACGAAGTGTCGGTCTTCTCGAAGTCGGGATGGGAGATCAACTCCCGCGCCATGACGGGAACGCCGCTGAAACTCGTGATGCGCTCGCGCTCGATCAGGCGCAGCGCTTCACCCGCGTCCCATTTGTACATGTGGACGAGCTTGCCGCCCGCCAGCGTCATCGGATGGGCGACACAGTTGTTGGCGGTCACATGGAAGAGGGGCGTGCAGACCAGCGCTGCTGGCTGTCCGGGGGTCTCAGGAGCCTGGGCCTCCGGTTGTCCCGCGGCCCGGGCGCGTTGGCTGGCCGCGGCCTGGGTCATGTTCCAGAAGACGAGGCTGAGCAGGTTCGCGACACAACCGCGATGGGTCAGCTGGGCACCCTTCGGTTGGCCCGTCGTACCCGACGTGTAGAAGATGCAGGCATCCTGATCGGGATCGATCGAGACGTCCGGCAGATCGGTCGCGCCATCCTCCCGACAGACGTCTTCCCAGGCGAGCACGTCGTCCGGAAGGGGTTCGGGCACGCGGACGGCGACGACCCGGCATTCGGGCAGCTCCGATCGGCGTGGGAGGAATCGCGCCAGGCGTTCCTCGTCGCAGACGAGCACACGGGGGGCCGCATCGCGAATCCCGAAGGCCATCTCGGGCTCGGTCCACCAGGCGTTCATGCCGACCGCGGCCGCCCCGATCGAGACGGTGGCCCAGTAGGCGAGCATCCATTCGGGATGGTTCCGCATCGCGATGGCGACGCGATCTCCGGGTTCGACGCCCTGGTCGACGAGCCAGTTCGCCAGGGCGGCCACCTGACGATGGGCCTGCGCGTAGGTCCAGCGCTCGCTGTCGTAGACGAGATAGTCCCGATCGCCATGGGCGGCCGATCCCAGCCAGACCTCCCGAAGCGAATTCGGAGCCGTCACATAGCTCTTGATCGGGACTCCCCGGACGACCACCTCCTCGACCGCGAAGGGCGCGCCCGGCGCCGTCAATTCGTTCCATACCTGCTTCAGCTCTTCGTACATCCACGCATCTCCGGCATCGTCCTTGCGAACGCTTCGGTTCGGTCGCCTGTTTCGGGCCTCATCCGTTCTCTTCGGATCCGATCGTAAACGACAGGCCCGCATTCTTCTGGAGTCGGAGCAGCAGCGCTTCGCCCATCGCGGCGGCCGGTGTCAGCATGCCCGCTCGGGCCGGCAGATCGTCGAGGGCGAGACACGCGGCACTTTCTCCCAGCATCCTGGACGTCGAGCCGTAGCCCGGGTCGCGATCGCCCGTGACCCGCGCCCGAAGGTTCTTCGTCGGATCGGTCGGGTGGCGCCCCAGGAACCGAAGGTCGAAATAGCCCTTCTCGCGGGCTTCCCGGGAGGGTCCGTCGCCGGGGGCCGGCAGTCGGGGCGCCACGAACCGGCGGACAGGGCCGATCGACATCGCCGTCATCGTGGCGGCAAGAGAAGCGGCCACGCCGCTCGCCCGGGCAAAGCCGGCGGGCCCGCGGCCGGTCAGCATGGCCTCGTTGTATCGGAAATCCCGGCCGTAGGCGAAATCGAGGACGGCGTTCGTTCGGCGGACGACCTTCGTGTCGACGACGGCCATCACGAAGGGAGCGACCCATTCCCCGAAATCGGGGTCCCACGCCGGTCGCATCCGCTCCGGTTCGTCGGGTCCGCTTCGTGCGGAAGGGGGATTGAGTGCATAGGGATCGCGCATGATGCGAAGGACCTCCCGGTCCCGCGAGCCCTCCTCGAGCATGTTGAGCATGCTGGCGATCGTGCCGCCGCTGGCGCCACCGGAGAATACCTTCACCCGGAATTTCACTTCCCGTGCGGTGACCCCGTGACGCGCCTGCATCTCATTCTGGAGGAAGAAGGTCCCGAGGTCGGCGGGGATGCAGTCGAAACCGCAGGCGAAGACGATCCGCGCGCCACTCGAGCGGGCGGCGTCTTCATGGATGTCGATCATTCGTCGCATCCAATGCGCTTCGCCGGTGAGATCGCAGTAATGCGTACCCCCTTCAGCACAGGCGGCCACCAGCGGGCTTCCATGGAGTGCATAGGGACCCACCGTCGTGCAGACGACACGCGTCCTGGCCGTGAGGGCGCGGATCGAGGCTTCGTCGCCCGCGTCTGCCAGGACGATGGGAAGTCTCTCGGTCGGGATCCCGCATTCGCCCGCGAGTTCCGAGCGGACCTGCTCGAGCTTCCGTTCGCTACGCCCCCCCAGCGCCCATCGGAGGGTCGAGCCGACGCCATGGCGCTCGAGAAGATACGCGGCCGTGAGGCGTCCGGTGAAACCCGTCGCACCCCAGACGATGACGTCGAATTCGCGGTCGTTGATGGTCATGGTCCACTCCTCGGTCGGGAGCGGGATGGTACACCCGCACGGGAGCGGGGCGAGTCGTGGAATCGGCCGGCCGGATGCCGGGGGAGCACCTGCCTCGGATCCGGGCTCAGTTCCGGGTGACGACCACGATCTCGTAGCGTCCGCGCGGGCCGATGAAGGCGTTTCCGATCCAGCCGGTGAAGCTCACCCAGAAGGCGCCGAAGAGTGCGGCTCCGAAGCCGTCGACATGGAATCCGTCCAGCAGCCAGGCTGCGAGTCCGAGCATGGCCGCGTTGATCACCCATAGAAAGAGCCCCAGGGAAAGCAGGGTGATCGGAAGGGTCAGGAGGATGGCGATGGGCCGGACGACGGCATTCACGATCCCCAGCACCAGCGCCGCCCACAGGAGGGTCGCGCCGCTGTCGACGGTGATGCCCCGAACGAATTCCGAGGCGACCCACAGACCGACCGCCGTGATCGCCACCCGCATCAGGAATCCCATGTCGTCCATCTCCCCCTGGCCAGCGGTCTGCAACCCGCCCGCAAGTCTCGACACACGTGACCGGGAAACAACCCCATGGGCGGATCTCGGCCCACCGGGATCCCGGGATTGACTGGGAGTCCGGCTCGACCGGCAAAAACGACCCGAAGTCGGGGAACGAGGGGAGTATGATATCCGCTGGGGCCTGGATCCCTTTGGGGATCCAGAACGGGCCTCGCCGCCGGGTCGTCGTGGGGTCGCTGCGACGCGGGCATTGCACGAGGTGTCGCTGACGGGGGAGGAGGAGCGCTTCAGACATGGCTGGGATCCGTCCATTGCAAGTCGAACTCGAGACCCTCTCGAGGGTGGAGGCGAGCGAGTCCAGGTCACTCTCCGGAAAACGGGTCGCGACCCGGCATCGGCTGATGGATGCGTGTGGCGAGATCATCGTGCGCCAGGGCTTCTCGGCCGTCTCGATGTCCTCCGTGGCGGAGAAGGCGGGGATCACCCGGCAGACGGTCTACGGCTATTTCTCCAACTCCCGGGACATGATCTT
>DRKE01000507.1 GCA_011051925.1 Deltaproteobacteria bacterium | reverse complement strand
TTCTCGGCTGGGGACTGCTCGCCGTTCTCGGGCTGCTCGCGCTGCGCTACCGGGAACCCCGCCGGACCCTCGTTTCCCTCGTTCCCTCGGTACTGGCGGCCGGATTGACGGTCTCGATCCTGACGCTTGCCGGGCGGGGCCTCGACCTGATCTCGCTGACGGCCCTTCTCTTCGTCGTGAGCATGGGCGTCGACTACAGCGTGTTCCTCCTGGATGCCTATGACGAGGACGATCCGCGAAGCGTCGCCGCGGCCCTGACCGGGGCGCTGCTGGCGGGCTTCTCGACCCTGGTGGCGTTCGGCCTGCTGGCGGTCTCCCGACATCCCGTGCTGTCCAATCTCGGATTGACGGCCTCGGTCGGGATCGCCACGAGTCTTCTTCTCGCGCCGATGACCCTCGCGCTGATCCGACCTCGTCGACGGCCCAGGGCGAAGGGGGCGGCATGATCCGAAACCAGGCGTGGAATCGGTTTCGCACGGGAAGCATGCTCGCAACCGCGTTCGTCCTGTGCGCGACCGCCTGCGCGGGGCCCGGCCTGCATCCGGGTCGCATCGGGAAGCGAGCAGAGCCGCTCGAACCTCTCGCGGAGAAGCTCCTGCCGGTCGATCGCCTCGCGGGCTCCCTCTGGTTGAGACAACACGTCACGGTTCGCTGGAGCGGGGGGGAGGAGGCTTTCGATGCGGTTCTGCAGAAACGGGAGGGTCGGCTCCTGCTTCTGGGGCTCGGTCCGATGAATACCCCCGGTTTCCGGCTGGAACTGGGCAGGGAGGGGGTCGTCTTCGAGAACCGCAGTGGAAGGCCGATGCCTTTCCAGCCCGAGCACATCCTCGCGGATGTCCAGCGGGTCTTCTATCCGTGGATCGACGGCCCCGACTGTTCCGGATGTGTCCGGCGTGCACGTCGATCGGGCCTCGATGTCGTGGAGCGAATCGGGGATCGGCACCTCGAGGAGCGCCGGTTCCGCGATTCCGCCCATCCCGATCGGGGCGAGATCGTCATTCGCTACGAGACATGGCGGAAGGGCGAATCCGTTCCAACGCGTGTGAACCTGCACAACGCATGGTACGGCTATGCCCTCGAGATCGAGACCCTCGCTTCGGAAACGCTCGATCGTCCCTGAACCCTCGTTCGCGGGGTCCGATCCGGTCGGATCGGGGCTAGGCCATGCCTCCGTTGACGGAGATCGTCTGCCCCGTCACGTAGCTCGCGGCGTCCGAAAGTAGAAAGCCGACGACAGCGGCTACTTCCTCCGGTCGGCCGAGGCGGCGCATCGGGATCAGGTTGCTCAGCTGGTCGGTGGGCAGATCGTTCATCATGTCGGTCTCGATCAGTCCGGGGGCGACGCAATTCACCGTGATCCGCCGCCGGGCGAGTTCGAGGGAAAGCGCACGTGCGGCGCCGATCAGGCCCGCCTTGGAGGCGCTGTAGTTCACCTGGCCCCGATTGCCCATCAGGCCCGCCACCGAGGACAGGACGACGATCCGACCGCCCTCGTGGAGCCGGATCATCGGCAGGGTCAGCGGGCGGAGGACGTTGTAGAAGCCGTCGAGATTCGTTCGAAGGACGAGATCCCAGGCTTCCCCGTCCATTCCCGGAAAGGGAGCGTCCGCCGTGACGCCTGCGTTGCAGACCACGCCGTAGAAGGGTCCCGACCGATCGATGTCCTCTTCGAGGATCGATCTCGCCGCCTCGCGATCACGGACATCGAGAGCGATCGACGCGGCCCGACCCCCGTCCGCTTCGATCTCTTCGACGACGCGAGCGGCGGCATCGGCTCGCGAGCGGTAGCCGAGCGTCACGTCGAAGCCCGACCGGCCGGCCTCGATCGCGATCGCACGTCCGATCCCGCGGCTTCCTCCGGTGACCAGGATCCGTCGCGCGGCACTCGACCCCATGGCCTCCCATCCCTCCCCACGCTTCGCGACCGACATCGACCCTGCCCCGGTTCCGCCATCACCGGCGCCGCGGCCGGGATCGGATCGCGAGCAGCGTCGTTTCGATCTGGTGAGGATACCGCGTGGATCATCAGGATGCGGCGCCGAACGTCGCATGGGGAGCGGTGTCGGGAGCGAGCGGGCGGTGGCGTGTGCGCCCGGGAATCGATCCGGTAGGCTACGAGGGTCCGTCCAGGCAGGGGGTTTCGATGATCGCGCGTCGTCTGCTCGCTTCGGTTCTCACGATCGGCTCGTTCGTGCTCTTCGCTTTGCCGGTGGCAGCCGATTCCCTCACGATCCTGTCTCCGATCGATTTCGCCGATCGGGAGCAGGTCCGCGATGCCGTCGAGGCCGAGTGCGAGCTGCAGACGAAGGTTCCGGCCTATATCAAGGCCTACGCGGAAAAGCGCGCTTCGGTGACCCTCGCTCCGGATGCGAAGGGCGCGCGGGGTCGCGTCCTGCGAGTGGAGATCGCGGAGGTCCGGGAATCGGGTCGGGCGGGCCCCAAGGCGTTGACGATCGAAGGCGAGCTCGTCGAGAACGGGCGGGTGATCGGGACGATCCGCGCGCGGCGCACCTCGGTCGGGGGACCCCTCGTCGGATTCCGTGGCCAGTGCGGGATCCTCCACCGCTGCGCGAAGGCCCTCGGCAAGGATGTCGCCCGGTGGCTCGAAGCACCCGCAATGGGTGTCGAGTTGATGAACTAGAGGCCGTCTCGGCGACCTCGGCCGGGTGGGACACGGGGTTTTCCCGGATCAAGAAGCTCCGATGTTCGGTCGATCGTGACCGGTGTGCAGCCTTTCGTCGTCTACTCGATGCTTCTGCTGGGGATGCTCCTGCCGGTCGGTCTTCTGACCCTGGC
>DRKE01000506.1 GCA_011051925.1 Deltaproteobacteria bacterium | reverse complement strand
CGCGGTTCACCCATGCGCGGCGCCATCCGATCCTCAACATCACCCGGCCCCATCCCGGAATCGACTACGCGGCGCCCTACGGGACGCCGGTCTGGGCCGTCTCGGACGGGGTCGTGGAGTACAAGGGACGTGCCGGGGCATCGGGAAACCTGATCCGGATCCGTCATGCGGGCGGCTATACGTCGCATTACGCTCATCTTTCGAAGTTCGCGAAGGGACTCTCGGTCGGCGATCACGTCGAGCAGAAACAGTTGATCGGCTATGTCGGAAGCACGGGGCTCTCGACGGGGCCGCACGTCTGCTTCCGGGTCAAGAAGGACGGTCGCTATGTCGACCCCATGCGGATCGCGAGCCCGGCCGGTGCGCCCGTTCCTGCGGATGAGTTCATGGATTTCCAGAGGGTACGGGATCGATTGTTGGCGGATCTCGGGCCCGGCCCGATCAGCCTGGCACACGAAGCGCTTTGAGCGTCGCTTCACGACGCGCGCCCGATCCATGTTGCGGCCGCCACGGGCGGCGACTTGACCCACCGCGTCGCGTCTGGAAAGGTCCATCTCCGTCGCGACGGTGGCTTCGGCCCAGACAAGGAGATCGTTCCGTCGCCCGATGGGAACACGCGCCCGTGCCGAGGTAGGACACAGTGAACCTGATCGATCGGATCGAAGGGATCGCCCGAGCGTTGGCCGATCGCGAGGCGGCCCATGTCGGGTCCCTGACGGCCGCGCGGGAAACAGCAGAACGAATCCACGCTCGCGTCGAGGAGGCCATCCATCGCTTCAACGACATCGTCGGCGAGAAGGCTCCCCATCTGCGCGTCGAGGTGAGACCGCCGCGCGTCGATGACAAGCATCTCCACGCCGTCGAATTCGATCTCGAGCGAGGGCGGCATCGCGCGGTCGTGACCGTGAAGAGCAAGGGCGAGATCACCTTCGTCGGCCCTTTTCGCCAGGGCAAGAAGGAGGGGCCCTGTCTGACCTTCCCGGTCGACGACGAGGAAGAGATCGATGCGGCGTTGGGCGTTTTTCTCGAACGATTCCTGGAAGAAGCCGCTTCGCCCTGAGGCGAGTGCGGACGAGTCGAGCGGATCCATGTCATCCGGCGGATTCCGGCCCACGGCCGCTCTTGCCCGCGTGCTCGAGGGGCAGGGCACGATCCGGGTCGGGACGCGGAACCCGGCCAAGCTCGCAGCGGTCGAGAGAGCCTTCTCCCCCTTCGCGACCGCCGATGGGAAGCTGCGGATCCGGCCTGCCGACGTCGCCAGCGGGGTCCCGGAGCAGCCGATCGGATGGCAGGAGATCGTGGCCGGCGCCCGCAATCGCGCCCGGGCCGCCTTCGAATCCGGCGATTGTGCCCTGGCCGTCGGTCTCGAAGACGGGCTGGTCCGCATCCCCGGCGCCGAGGAGGACGGAACGGAGGACCGGATCGGCGATCGTTCCGTCGCCGGAACCTTCAATGTCGGCTGTGCCTGGTTGACCGACGGAACCCGGGAAGCGCACGGATTCTCCGCGGGATTCGTCTATCCTGAAGCCTGTCTCGGGCCGGCCCTGCGCGAGCGGGCACCGATCGGCGATCTCTTCGACACCCTCTGGCGGCACCATCGGGATGCTTCCCACGGATCGGCAAAGACGGCTCCATCCGGCCGGATGGGCGGGAATATCGGGCGATTGACGGGCGGCCGGCTCGAGCGGAGCGGATACGGTGCGCAGGCGATCGTCTGCGCCCTGGTTCGCTTTCTCCACACAGATCTCTACGATCAGGATCGCGCGCCCGGAGATCGCCCCTGAGGAGCCCCTGGAATGGATCCCAGAAACCAGCCCATCGAGGGCAAGCAGGACCTGCTCGGCTATTTCCGGGATGCCGAGACGCCGCGCGAGGAATGGCGGGTCGGGACGGAGCACGAGAAGATCGGCGTCTATGTCGATACCGGCGACCGGGTTCCCTACGAAGGGCCCTACGGCATCGGTGCACTGCTCGAGAAGCTCGCCCACGAGGCCGGATGGGAACCGATTCGCGAGGAGGGCAAGACGATCGCGCTCGTCCATGATGGGGCGAGCGTGACCCTCGAGCCGGGGGGGCAGATCGAACTCTCGGGCGCTCCGCTTCGCACTTCGCGAGAAACCTGTATCGAGTTCAATACCCACGTCGACCTGGTGAAGTCGCTTTCGGATGAATTCGGGATCGCCTGGCTGGGACTCGGGATCGATCCCTTCCACGAGGTGGCCGACATCCCGATCATGCCCAAGGCGCGCTACGACATCATGCGCGCCTATCTGCCGACCCGCGGTGGGCTCGCTCTCGACATGATGCATGCGACGGCGACGGTCCAGGCCAACTTCGACTATCTCGACGAAGCGGACATGATCGCGAAGATGCGCGTGGCGCTCGTCGCGACGCCGATCATCTCCGCACTCTTCGCGAATTCGAGCCTCTCCGGAGGAAAAGAGAACGGGTTTGCATCGAAGCGCCTGATGATCTGGCGCGATACCGATCCGGATCGCTGCGGGCTCCTGCCCTTCGTCTTCGATCCCGATTTCGGATACGCGCGCTACATGGAATGGGCGCTCGACATCCCGATGTTCTTCCTCGTGCGGAACGAGCGATATCATGCGGGGGGCGGCATGACGTTTCGCCAGTTCATGGACTCGGGCTGGCAGGGGATGCGTCCGACGATCGGCGACTGGGACCTTCATCTGACGACCCTCTTTCCGGATGTCCGATTGAAGAGGATCATCGAGGTCCGAGGGGCCGATACCGTGCCACGGGATCTGATCTGCGCGCTGCCGGCCGTGTGGAAGGGGTTCCTCTACGACGAGGCAGCCCGCGAGGCGGTCTGGCAGCTGCTCGGAGAGACGAGCTTCCCGGAGCTCGATGCGGCCCATCTCGACGTGGCCAGGCGGGGTCTGCGGGCCGGGTTCGGTGGCAGGAAGGTCCTGGACCTGGCGCGTGAGGTCGTTTCGATTTCCGCCGAGGGCCTTCGTCGGATCGCGGGGTCGGGAAGGCGCGATCAGGACGAACGTGTCTTTCTCGATCCGCTCTTCGAGCAGATCGAGAAGGGCAGGAGTCCCGGTGAGGAGATCGTCGAACGCTGGCGCGGCGAGTGGGGCCGGAATCGCCAGCGCCTGATCGAGGCGACCCGGTACTGAGGAAATGGAGCCCGGCGGATCGGAGACCGACGGAATGGAGACAGAAGAGCGATGAACCCGCCGGAACGACCCCGGATCCTGATCGTCGACGACGAGGAAGCGATCCTCGAGACCATGACCTTCACGTTCATGGATCTCTATGACGTCCTGACGACATCCGACCCGAAGGAGGCGCTCTCGATTCTCGAGGAGAACGATCCGGTCGCCGTCGTGATCACGGATCAGCGCATGCCGGGCATGACCGGAGTGGAATTGCTGAAGCAGGTCTACGAGCGTCATCCGGAGACCGTGCGGATCATCCTGACCGGTTTCGCCGATACGGACGCGACGATCCAGGCGATCAACGACGGTCATATCTACGGCTACATCAACAAACCCTGGGAGCCCGACGAACTCAAGACGATCGTCCGGCACGCCGTCGAACTCCACGCGCTGGCCGTCGAGAACCGACGCCTGGTCGAAGACCTCCGGAATGCGAACGCGTTTCTCGCGGCGGTGATGGATCGCCTGCGGACCGGGGCGATCGCGGTGGATCGCGACGGGATCGTACGGGCCGT
>DRKE01000505.1 GCA_011051925.1 Deltaproteobacteria bacterium | reverse complement strand
GCCGATCCTTTTCGGGCGCGGCGTGGAGGTTCCGACCCTCGTGATCTTCATGGGGGCCATCGGTGGCATGCTCACGATGGGCATCATCGGACTCTTCCTCGGCGCCGTCGTGCTCGCGCTGGGATTCGAACTCTTCATGGCCTGGTTGGCGGTGCCGGAGGCCGTCGTCACGGGCGAAACGGAACTCGTTCCCCGGGCCGAATCCTGAAGGGTCCGTGCGGTGCCGATCCGGATCCCATCCTCAGCCGGACTCGAGGGCGAGGATCGGATCGACATGGTCGTATCCGTGGGCGTGGGCGACGGACGGTTCGGTCACGTGTCCGTGAGCGACGTTCAGGCCGTTGCGGAAATGCGGGTCCTCCAGGAGCGTCTGCCTGACGCCGTCCTCCGCCAACCGAAGGACATAGGGAAGCGTCGCATGGTTGAGGGCGTGGGTGGAGGTTTTCGGCACGGCACCCGGCATGTTCGCGACGCAGTAGTGGACGATCCCGTCGACCTGGTAGGTCGGATCCTCGTGAGTCGTCGGGCGGGAGGATTCGAAGCAGCCCCCCTGGTCGATGGCGACGTCGACCAGGACGGATCCCGGCCGCATGTGACGTAGCATCGCCGTCGATACGAGGTGGGGCGCGGCCGCGCCCTTGATGAGGACGGCTCCGATCACGAGATCGGCGTCGAGGACCGTCTCCTCCAGGGCACTTCGGGTGGAGAAGAGGGTTCGGAGCGCGGGACCATAGCGCTGCGACAATCGTTCGAGGGTTGCGAGGTCCCGGTCGAGAACGGTCACGTCCGCGCCCAGTCCGAGCGCCATCTGGATCGCATTCGTACCGACGACGCCCCCGCCCAGCACGGCGACCCGGGCGGGGGCCACGCCCGGTACGCCGCCGAGCAGCAGGCCGGCTCCGCCCCTCGCCGATTCCAGGCTGGTGGCACCCGCCTGGATCGACATCCGTCCGGCGACCTGGGACATAGGGGCGAGCAGGGGAAGCCGCCCCGCTTCGTTCGTGACCGTTTCGTAGGCGATGCAGACGGCTCCGCTGGCCACGAGGTCCCTGGTCTGATCGGGGTCGGGGGCGAGGTGGAGATAGGTGAAGAGGATGTGCCCGGGGCGCAGCAGCGCGCGTTCCCGGGGTTGGGGTTCCTTCACCTTCACGATCAGTTCGGCTTCACCGAAGACCGCTTCGGCGGTCGGCTCGATCCGGGCGCCGGCCGCCTGGTAGGCTTCATCCGTAGCACCCACGCCGCGCCCGGCGCCGGTTTCGACGAAGACCGGATGACCGGCACGCGTCAGCTCGCCCACACTTTCCGGGGTGAGGCCAACGCGTCGTTCCGCGTTCTTGATCTCCTTCGGAATGCCGATGTTCATGTCCGCCGCTCCGATCACCGGGATTCTATGGCATCTGGATCTGCGTCGACGGCCCGGGAAGGGGACCGGATCAGTGTCGAAAATGGCACAGGCGGGATTCGTTGTCCCGACGGATCCCCTGCCGCTTTGCCGGCGGAAGCAAGCAGGTCGATTCGCGATTGGACGGGTCGGGCACGGGCACCGGGCGGGGCGGATCCGGAATTGTGGCGTTTTCGGGCCCCGGCGCATTGGTCCGATCGGGTTCGACGGGCTTTCCGGAAACGAAACGGAATCGTACGGACGGAAGTCATGGTGGGGGCGCATTCGCCCCATTCGAGATCGGCATCCCGTCGGATCCGGAATCTTGTCGTGGGAAGAGGCGCAGAAGCGCTCCATCCGGCTAGTGTTGGGGCCCGCGTTCAGCGAGTCCGGGTCATTCCCGGATTCTGGAGGAGAGCTAGAGATGATGAAGATCGAACCGTTGGTTCTGGCCATGGTCGCCGCTTTGATGAGCGCCTGCGCTTCGGTACCGATTCCCTACCAATCGCCCGTGAAGGCGACGCCACCTCGAGGGCAGGTCGCCGTTCGGCAGGCGATGACGCTCTTCGATGCGTCGGGCTCGCAGGAGGCGCGATTCGCGGAGGGCAAGGCAACCCTCGAGTCGATCGTCTCGGTCATGCCCGATGGCAACTACGACGCCGGGATCCTCGTCTTCGGAGGCTACGACCGGGTTTCGACCGGCTTGTCGCGCTTCAATCGCGCTTCTCTCGAGGCGGCAGCCAAGGACGCACCCTTCCTGAAGGGCACGACGCCGATCTTCGACGTCCTGGAGAACGACGTGGCGGCAGCGGTCGGCCATGGATCCGGCCGTGCGGCGATCGTCATGATCTCCGACGGCCTCGTCACCGACTATGCCGGACGTTCCGCGGAAGAGTCCGGCGCTGGCGAGCGAACGGTCGAGGCCGCGCGTGCCATCGTGGCTTCGCGATCGGGAGACACCTGTTTCCACATGATCCAGTCGGGCGACGACGCCGCGGGTGCCGATCTGCTGAGATCCGTCGCAGGCGTGACGAATTGCGGGAGTTTCCGGAATGCCACTTCGCTCACGACGCCCGGCGCCCTGCAGCAATTCGCCCGAGACGTCTATCTGGGTGGCAAGCCCGTCCCCGCGCCCGCTCCGCCGCGTCCCGCACCGATGCCGGCCGCGGCGGTCGACACGGACGGGGACGGCGTACTCGATCCCGAGGATGCCTGCCCGAACACGCTGAAGAAGGCTCGGGTCGATTCCCGCGGTTGTTGGACCCTCAGTGATCTGCGCTTCGAAGTGAATGGCGCGGCGATCGAACCGGGATTCACGGCGAGTCTGCAGGAGGACATCGAGGTGCTCAGGGCCAATCCCGACGTCCGGATCCGGATCGATGGGCATACGGACTCGGATGGTCCGGCAGCCTACAACCTCGATCTCTCGGCTCGACGGGCCGAAAGCGTTCGTGACTATTTCGTGAACGTCGGAGGCCTTTCGAAGGATCGCTTCGAGACGAAGGGCTTCGGCGAGACCCGTCCGATCGCGCCCAACGACACGCCGGCGAACAAGCGTCGGAATCGGCGTGTGGAGCTGACGATCATCGAATAGTCCGGGTCGGCTCCGGATGGGTCCGCGGCGACGGATCCGGCAGGATCGGGCCCGGGGGCGTCGCTCCCGGGCCCTCTTCGCTGCCCGGCGGCTGCCAGCTGCCAGCTGCGGGGATCCGTCCATCGACAGGCGGTCCGTGTCGTCGACCGGAGTGAGAGGCCCGACAGCCTTCCACCCCGGGGCATCGGGAACGGATGACGGATCAGTCCCCGAGCTTGCTGGTCAGATAGTCCAGCGTCCGCTCGGCCACGCCGTCTGCGGTCGGGACGATCGAAGCGCAGAAGTCGGTGACCCCGACATCGATGAGTCGCTGGATCTGCGCGTCGAGCTCGGATTCGTTTCCGACGAGGGAGACATCGGCAGGGCCGGCTGCGCCTTCCTTGTCGAGCATGGCCCGGTAGCTCGGCAACTGACCGTAGATGACGAGTGTCTCGTCGATGGCCTCACGGGTCGCCTCGACGTCATCGGTCAGCACGATCGGGAGTCCTGCGACGATTCGCGGGGCGGGCCGGCCTGCTTCGGCGGCGGCGGCCCGCAGTCTGGGCCCGACATGGGATTCGATCGTTTCCGGCCCCGTCATCCACAGGATCGTGCCGTCGGCCTTCTGGCCGGCGATTCGCAACATGTGGTCGCCCAGCGCGGCGATCAGGGTCGGAACGGGCTCGACGTCGGGGATCGTGAGCGAGACATCGACGCGGAATTCCTCGCCTTCGAATTTCGCGGGTTCCCCTCGCAGGAGCGGTGCGAGGACCGACAGGTATTCGCGCATGTGGCGGGCGCGCCGTGCGTAGGAGAGGCCGAGCAGGTCCTCGATGACGATCTTGTGGGAGAGGCCGATCCCGAGATGGAACCGGCCGCGACAGGCCGCCTGGGTCGTGACGGCCTGTTGAGCGAGGGCGACGGGGTGGCGCGGGTAGGAGGGGACGACGGCCGTACCCAGGGCGATCCGATCCGTCTCGCGGCCGATGACGGCGGCCGTCGTGATGGCATCGAGGCCGAAGATGTTCGCCAGCCACATCGTGTCGAAGCCTCGCGCCTCGAAGTCACGTGCCGACGCGACGAACGCGTCGAGGTTCTCGTTGCCGGACGTGGCGCCTGCCATGATTCCGATTCGCATGTTGATTTCCTTTCGATGGAGAGGATCGCCAATGGCGGAGGTCGATCGATGTGGATCCGGATGGCTGCGGAACGATGCGACGGGTCGAACGGAAACCCAGCTGCTTCATCCGTCTGCGGCGCGTCACGCAGGACTCTATGGAATATGCTGACCGGTCTCAATCGCGATCCGACGGACGCTCGGGCTGTCTGTCGAGGGGCAATCATGCGCGGTAGACTCCGCCGCGACCGGAATCCCATCCATGCTGAGTGTCTACCGTTGGAGGCTCGATGCCGACCGCAGTCCGATTTGCCATGGCGCTGGCAGTCGCTCTCTGTTTGAACATCGGTCCGGCAGGGAGCGTCTCCGCGGTCGAACTCGACGACGAAAGGCGACCCACGATCCGGATCGGATGGACGCAGGATCCCCCGACGATCGATGGCCATCTCGATCCGGACGAATGGTCGGACGCCGCCCACGTCGACGGGCTGACCCAGGCGATTCCGGACGCGGGACAGGCGCCGACCCAGCGGACCGAAGTCTGGCTGATGACGGACGAGGACCACCTCTACATCGCGGCCCGGTTGTGGGACACGAATCCCGAGGAGATCGTCGCCTACACGATGGCGCGTGACGGAGACACACGCTTCGATGATCGCTTCGGGTTCACGATCGATCCCTTTCTCGATCGGCAGAACGGGTATTTCTTCCAGGTGAACGCCAACGGCGTCCGACGGGACGCATTGCTCGAAGGCGGATCCTTCGAGTCGAGCTGGGATGGTCGATGGTATGCGAAGACCTCGGTCGATTCCGAGGGTTGGATCGTCGAAATCGCTCTTCCCTACGCGACGATCAACTTCGATCCCGATCAGGACGTCTGGGGATTCAACATGGCGCGGGGGATCCGCCGGCGAAACGAGATCGACCGCTGGTCGGATCCGGTTCGTGAACGATTCCTGACAGCGATGGGTCGGGCGGGGAACCTGGTCGGAATGCGCGACATCCGGCAGGCACTCGGACTTCAGGTCGTTCCATCCGGAACGCTCAGGAGGGTCGACGACGCGAGCGACCCGCCGGACTCCAGCGATCGGCGCCACTACACGCGGTTCGATCCGAGTCTGGACGTCTTCTACAAGATCACGCCTTCCGTGACGACCGCACTCACGGTCAACACGGATTTCGG
>DRKE01000504.1 GCA_011051925.1 Deltaproteobacteria bacterium | reverse complement strand
TCGATCCGGTGGGCGGGATCCGTCGCGAAGCTCGAGACACAATTCGGCTTGTTCGGACAGGGAGCCAGACGATCGTGGTCGACGCCGAGTCCCTCGGGCATCCGCCCGCCACAACCCGACCAACCCAACATCAGGACGAACCCGCCCACCCGAAACAGTTCCTTCATGGATCCCTCCGTCTGTCGTCGTGACCAGCGAACCGGAAGCCACCCCGTGTCGCCCGATCGCGGGCGTCGGGATTGCTTCTAGAATCGGTCTGCCGGCCAGAAGACCATCGCATCGGGCGGCAGGATCCGGCGCAGGAAATCCGCCCCCTCTTCGTTCGGCAACAGATCGACATCGAGTCGCGACGCCATGCCGATCAGGTTCACACACCGAAGGCTCGCACACGCATCATCCATCGGATGCGAACGGATCCCGAGATGCTCCAGAGCCACCGTCAATCCGAGATCGTCGAAGGTCGGCAGGACCAGGAAGGATCGGAGCTGCTCGCTCGTGAGCTGCCCGTCGATCGACCGCTCGATCAGGACGTCCTTCGAACGCGGCTCGAGCAGACTCGCGACGAGCTTCGCGAGCGCCCCCGCCCCATCCTCGAAGCGCCCGAGTTCCGTGATCGTGAGCGCATCATCGACGATCGAAGCCCGGGCATACGCGACCGCCAGCCCGCCGCGCCGGGCGATCCAGAACTCCTCCCTCGGCGCGGGAATCAGCTTCAGGCAGGCGTGCCAGAGCGTATCGTCCCGCGCGACGGTCCCGCTGCGACTCGCCCCGTAGGCAGCATGGATCGACTTCACGGACTGGAGGGTCCTTTCATCTTCGGGAAGAACCGGCTCGAGCACGATCTCCTCGGCGGATCCCGACCGGACCGGCGGCGGTGCCGCGGGATCCCGACGCAGGATCGTCTGCTGACCGCCCCAGCCATGCCATCCCCGCTTGGCGAAGAATTCCGGTGTCGCGGGCGGTGCTCCCGGAAAGATCACTCCGAGCTCGAGTCCCCGCGTGCGCATGCTGTCGCAGGCGTGCTCGAGCAGTTCCGTCGCGATTCCCCGACCGCGCACTTCGGGGTCGGTATACAGGTTTCCCAGCCCGCCCGTCGGAATCAGGTGGCCGAGAATCCGGATCTGCCGAGGAAGGATCGACACGACCGACAGGATCCGGGACTTTTCGACCGCGACGACGACGTTCTCGTCCGAGAAGGTCGGATCGGATTCCATCTGGCGCCGGAAACGATCGCCCGCGCTCCAGCCCTCTGCCAGTCGCCAGTCATCGAGCAACCTGGCCACCGTGGGGCGCTCGCGGGCGTCGAGTGTCCTGATCTCCATCGTCGGGGAGTATACTCGGCCGGAAAAGGAGCACCCCGCCATGCCGGAACAGGAAAACGAAAAAAACAGCCGAGCCCGATCCGTCTACCGGGAGGGTTTCGCCCTTTTCGTCGAGGGTCGGCTCGAAATGGCCATCGAGCGCTACCGGAAAGCCCTCGATCTCGATCCGACACTCTCGATCGCGTGGAACGGGCTGTCGATGGCCCTCGCGAAGCAGGGCGAGCTCGACCCGGCGATCGAGGCGGCGGAGAAACTCGTGGAACTCGAACCCGACGACCCGCTTTCCCACACGAACCTGTCCCGGATCCTCATGCAGAAAGGCCTCATCCCCGAGGCCGAAGACGCCCGGGCCCGGGCGATGGCCCTCCGGATGAAGCAGCACGACTGAGAAGCCGACCGGATCAACCCGTGTTCCGCAGGCCCGCCGCGATCCCGTTGATCGTGAGCTGGATGGCCCGCTCGGCGAGCGCCCGGTCGCGTCCCTTCTCCTCGAGCCCACGCCCGGTCCTCTTGCGATCGAGCAGCTCGACCTGGAGATGGGAGAGGATATCGAGATAGGGCGTGCGGAGATCGATCGATTCCCGCAGCTCGGGATCCCGGGCGAGCAGGACGCGCTCTCCCGAGATGTCGCGAACGGCTCGAAGCGTCCGCTGGAACTCCTTCTCGATCTTCAAGAAGACCGAGGACGCGATCGGGACATCCCGCGCCAACTCGGCATAGCGTGCGCCGACATGGAGATCGGTCTTGGCCAGAACCTGTTCGAGATTGTCGATCACGGTCCGGAAATAGAGCCAGCGTCGATACATCGCGCGCAATCGCCGGAGCGCCTTGTCCCTTCCCCCCGGATGATCGTCGCAGAAAGCCGCGAAACCCGACCCCGCCCCGTACCAGCTCGGAAGAAGGATCCGCGCCTGATTCCACGAGAAGGTCCAGGGAATTGCCCGGAGCTTCTCGATCGCCCGCGTGTCGGTCCGCTTCGCGGGCCGGCTGCCCAGATTGAGCGTCGAGATCTCCTCGATCGGGGTCATCGCATAGAAGGCATCGACGAACCCTTCCGTCCCGTACACGAGATCGCGATAGGCCTCCCGGGAGGCATCCGCCAGGAAGGAGAACGTCTCGCGCCAGACGGGCAGGGGCTCCTTGGATGAAGGGCCGCTGCCCCCTCCCAGGGACGCCTCGAGAGTAGCCGCCAGCAGCACTTCCAGATGATAGGCCGCAGCGCTCCGACGGCCGTATTTCGAAGCGATCACCTCGCCCTGCTCGGTCAGCTTGATCCGCCCCTTCACCGTCCCCCGTGGCTGCGCCAGGATGGCACGATGGGTCGGTCCTCCCCCGCGCGCGATCG
>DRKE01000503.1 GCA_011051925.1 Deltaproteobacteria bacterium | reverse complement strand
CGATCGTCTGTCCCGCGTCGATCCGCGCTATGCGACGGATCGCTTCACCGCCTGTCGTGCCTGGCATCTCCATCGGGATTTCCTGAAGGACCGGAGAACCTACGATCTCTGGGGCCATGGCCGAACGGGCCGTGCCCTGCGCCATGCCCTCGCAGAACTCGGCCACCGTCCTGCCCGGATCATCGACGTCCACCCCCGCAGAATCGGGAACACGATCGCCGGGGCGCCGGTCGTTCCTCCGTCGGCGTTGACCTCATGGACATCGGACCGCCTCGTGGTTTCGGTCGCGGGACTCGGGCCGCGTAGCGAGATCCGCACGACGCTGACCGGACTCGGATTCCGTGAGGGCATCCACTTCGTCTGCGCGGCCTGATCGATCCGGCTCGCGCCATGGCGCGGCCGGACCCCGGTCCTGCGGTCCCCTGCGTGGGGCAATCCATCCGACCTTGATTCCTGTTTCTGGGAACCTACTCCCAAATGGAACATCCAACCCGGTGTCCGCGCGAGGACGCTGTTCCGGAGGAATCAGCCATGATCCCCCCCAAGAATGCCCCCCGCTCCGCAGATGTCGTGGAGCTGGTCCGACCTTTCGACCCGATGAGTGCCGAGGCCGAGGAGTACTATGACGCCGTCGTGCGACGGCTGAATCGGCTGCGTGTCCGCCGCGCCGAGATCATGCGGGAGTTTTCTGGACTCGAACGTCGATTCCTCGAAAGCGACGATGACGATGGCGGCGTCCGGTCCGGATCTCGCCGGGATCGCGCCGCGGCGCTGCGCGATCGGCGCGAACGACTCGAACGCATGCTCGACCTCGGTGCAATCCTCCGGCGCCTCGAGGCCGAAGAAGAATTCGCGACCGCGGACCTCGAGCGCATGAACGAGGCCCTCGATCGATGGGCGCGCGAGACCTGGGGACCCGCGTAGTCCGGTCTCAGAACTCCACGAGCCCCGGCGCACGTGGAAACGGTGCGACGTCACGGATGTTCGCCATGCCGGTCATGAACTGCACGAGCCGTTCGAAGCCCAGGCCGAATCCCGCATGGGGGACACTCCCGAATCGACGCAGATCCAGATACCACCAGTAGGCATCGGGCTCGAGTCCCTGCGCCCGGATCGTCTCTTCGAGGATCGGGAGTCGATGCTCCCGCTGCGAACCGCCGATGATCTCCCCGACCCCGCCGACGAGGACATCCATCGCCGCCACCGTTTCGTCGTCGTCGTTCCGATACATGTAGAAGGCCTTGATCGAAGCGGGCCAGTCGGTCACGACGACCGGGCGTCCCACGTGCTGCTCCGTCAGCCAGCGCTCGTGCTCGCTCTGGAGGTCCAGCCCGAAACCGACGGGAAAGTCGAAATCCTGGCCGGATTTCTCGAGGATCGAAACGACCTCGCGGTAGGGAATCCGTTCGAAGGGTTCCTCGATCACCCGCTTCATCCGGGTGATCGCTTCGGACTCGATCCGCTTCTCGAAGAAGGCCATGTCGTCCTCGCAACGATCGAGGACGTCCCCGAAGACGGACTTCAGGAACCGCTCCGCCAGGTCGGCCAATCCCCCGAGATCGCAGAAGGCCACTTCCGGTTCGACCATCCAGAACTCGGCGAGATGTCGGGCCGTATTCGAGTTCTCGGCGCGAAAGGTCGGCCCGAACGTGTAGACGCGCGACAATGCGAGCGCCCCGATTTCGGCCTCGAGCTGTCCCGAAACCGTGAGGAAGGTCGGTCGCCCGAAGAAGTCCCGACTCGGATCGACCCGCCCCTCCGCGTCGCGGGGCGGATCCTCTTCGGGAAGGGTCGTCACCCGGAACATCTCCCCCGCGCCTTCGGCGTCCGACGCCGTGATGATCGGCGTGTGGAGATAGAAGAACCCCTCCCGCTGGAAGAAATCGTGGATCGCCATCGAAGCGGCGTTGCGAACCCGCAGGACGGCCCCGAGCGTGTTCGTGCGCGGGCGCAGGTGGGCGATCGATCTCAGGAACTCGAAGCCATGCCGCTTCTTCTGGAGCGGATAGTCGGCACCCGCCTCCCCGACGAGAACGACCCGGCTCGCGTGCAGCTCATAGCGTTGCCCCTTCCCCGGCGATTCGACGACCTCGCCCTCCGCGCGAATTGCCGATCCGGTTCCGAGTCCGCGAACGACGGACTCGAAACCTTCGGTCCCGGGATCCGCGACGACCTGCATCCCCGCCAGGCAGGACCCATCGGACACGTCGAGAAAGGAGACGCCCTTGCCGTGGCGCACGCTGCGGAGCCAACCCTGCACGACACCGGGCCCACCCGCTTCGGGACGGTCGAGCATGTTGCGGATCGACTCGTTCGCCATGATTCCACCTCCCGGGCGAAGAGTACGTGGGCCGCCCGCGGCCCGCTATCGTCCGTCCAGTCGAATCGATCGACCCGGCCAAGAGCGAGGGAGCCCGCACCGGGCACGAGCACCCGCATGCAGATCAACTGGTTTCCAGGTCACATGAATCGCGCCCGACGCGAGATCGCTGCGGCGATCTCGAAGGCGGACGTCGTGATCGAACTCGTCGATGCGCGGCTTCCCCGATCGAGCCGGAATCCCTTGCTCGAATCGCTCGCGAGAACGAAGCCGGTCCTGACGGTCCTGGCCAAGGCCGATCTCGCAGACCCGGAAACGACGGCCGCCTGGTTGGCGGCCTGGCCAGGCGATCCACCGCTCGCGCTCTCCATGAACGATCCCCGGGCCGTTCGCGCCATTCCCGAACGTTGCCGCCACCTCGCACCCCACCGCGGGGGTCCGGGGCGAACCCTGCGGACCCTCGTCGTCGGGATCCCGAACGTCGGCAAGTCCACGCTGATCAACAGCCTGACCGGACGCCGGATCGCCCGGGTGGGCGACCGTCCGGCCATCACCCGACGCGCCCAGCGTTTCGAGCTCGACGCCGATCTCTCCATCTTCGATTCGCCGGGCGTGCTCTGGCCCCGACTCGACGATCAGGACGGCGCACGCCGTCTGGCCGCGAGCGGAGCGATCGGCGAGGCCGCCTTCGAAACGATCGACATCGCGGGGTGGGCCGTGTGTTTCGTCGCCACGCGGTATCGCGAGGCGCTCGCCGAGCGTTTCGGCCTCGAAGACGAACTCGACGGGATCCTTCGAACGACCTCGGACGATCCAGCGGACGCGAGCCGGGCCGTGCGGCTGCTCGAAGCGGTGGGTCGACGAAGAGGCGCCCTCCGCGGCGGCGGACACGTCGACCTCGATCGGACCGCCGACCTCTTTCTTCGCGAACTCCGCACGGGAAGGATCGGCGCCATCAGCTTCGAGCGCCCGGACGACTTCGTCGACGATCAGCCCGACGAGGGGCGCGAGGGGGAGCCGATCTCGTCGAGCAATTCCAGATAGGCGCGGTAGCGTCGAGGCGGGATGCCACCCGATCCGACCGCGGCGAGAACGGCACAACCCGGCTCGCTCCGATGCAGGCAGTCGCGGAAACGACAATCCGCGAGGACCACCTTCTCGAAGCCCGGGAAGAACCGGGCGACGTCGAGGGGGTCGACATCGACGGCGGTGAAATCCTTGAAACCCGCCGTGTCCAGGAGGAGCCCGCCGCCCGACACCGCGTGAAGGGTGGCGGTCGTGGTCGTATGCCGGCCCTTCTGGCTCTTCCGATTCAGGTCGGACACGGCCAGCGAGAGATCGGGCACGAGAGCGTTCAAGAGCGAACTCTTCCCGACTCCGGAAGGTCCGACGAGGGCCCCCAGACGGCCCCCCGACAGGGCCTCGGCGATTGCTCCGATTCCTTCTCCGGCGGTGGCAGACACGCGATGGACCGTTCCCGAATCGCCATAGATCTCGTCGAGGCGATCGGCCAACGGGTTCGCCGCTTCGAGATCGAACTTGTTGAGGATCACGTCCACCTCGATTCCCGCCGTCCGAGCGATGACGAATCCCCTGTCGATGTAGCCGGGCGGCTCCCGCGGTTCCGGAGCGACGACGATGCCCAACCAGTCGAGATTGACCGCGATCGTCCGATCCCGACCGCGCGCATCCCGCCGGCGGAGGATGCCATGAGCGGGCTCCACGACGAGTCGCCCTGCGAAGACACGAACGCGATCTCCCGCCACCGCTCGTTGCCTCGGCGCCAGCCAGATCTGGCGTTCGACGCCCGAATCGAGACGCACCAGGACGGCGACACCATGATGAGCCACCACGACCCCGGGCTCTCCCCCCGCTGGATCGACGGCCCCTTCGTTCCGGGAATCCGACGCGGCCGGACGACCCGGTCCGGCCCTCCCGGACCTTCGCCTCCTCGCACCGGAGCCTCCCGGATCGGCATTTCTTCGCGAAGCCATCGCTCAATCCGCCCGCAGCAATTCGGCGAGGCCCGAATCGCGG
>DRKE01000502.1 GCA_011051925.1 Deltaproteobacteria bacterium | reverse complement strand
GTGATCGTCCGGCCGATGACCGGCTTCGGCCTGGCGGAATACGTGCGGATCTCGATCGGGCTGCCCGAGGAGAACGAACGCCTGATCAAGTCCCTTGCCGAGATCCGGGCGGCAGGAGGTGAAGCGTGATGGGCGTCGAACCCTTCGAGCGGCTCGTCGTCCTCGGGCTGGGCCTGCTGGGTGGTTCCGTCGCGGCGGCCGCGAAGCGTCGGGGGCTGGCCCGGGAGGTCGTCGGTGCGGCGCGGAGGCAGGGCCCCCTCGAGTGGGCGAAGTCGGCGGGCATCGTCGATTCGATCGCACCGTCCCGGGAGGCGGTCATCGGGGCGGATTTCATCGTCCTGGGGACGCCCGTCGGTTCCATGCCGAAGCTCGTCGCCGACGTGGCGGAGAATCTCGCGGCGGGCTGTCTGATCACCGATGTCGGCAGCGTCAAGGTCTCGGTTCTCGATTCCCTTCCGGGGTTCCTGCCCGAAGGGGTCGAGTTCGTCGGATCCCATCCGATGGCGGGCAGCCACCTCCGCGGGCCGGAACACGCTGATGCCGATCTCTTCGAGGGTGCGATCTGTGTCGTGACGCCGCGTGCGGGGCAGCCCGATTCCGTCGTCGAACGGGTCGAGGCGTTCTGGTCCGCCCTGGGTGCACGCGTCACCCGACGATCGCCGGCGGTCCACGACGAGGAGGTCGCGTGGGTCAGTCATCTACCGCATCTCCTGGCCTTCGCCTTCGCGGATGCGTTGCGTGCTGCGCCGCCGGAAGCGGGCGAGCTGGCGGGTGGGGGCTTTCGCGATTTCACCCGGATCGCGCAGAGCGACGCCGAACTCTGGGGCGAGATCCTCCGCCTGAACAGCAAGGCGCTCTCCGGTCCCGTGAATCGATTCTCCGAGTCCCTGGCGAAACTCGCCGGGATGCTCGAGGAGGGCGACGGCGAGTCGCTCGAACAAGCGTTGAATCGGGCTCGGATCCGACTCGCGGAGCTCGCGGCCAGCGGCTCCGCGGAATCGGATGGAGACTGATTGATTCTTCGAAAACGTCGGCCATCCACAAGTCGTGGATGCAGCCATCGGGAGCAACAAGAAACCACATGAGTGAAACAACGGAACAAACCGGGGGCGGCGAGAGTTTCGCCGACCTCTTCGGAAGCAGTGATCGATCCTTCAAGGAAGGCGAGATCGCACGCGGCAAGGTCCTCTCGATCGACAACGACTTCGTCCAGATCGATATCGGCTTCAAGTCCGAGGGAATGATCGCGGCCTGGGAATTCATGACGGAGGATGGCGAGATCACCGTCTCTGTCGGCGACGAAGTCGAAGTCCTCGTCGAGGAGGTCGAGAACGAGGACGGTCAGCTCGTGCTCTCGAAGGAAAAGGCCGAGCGGCTCAAGGTCTGGGACGAGATCAGCCGGGCCTACGAGAACGAGGAGCCTGTCGAGGGAACGATCGTCGCCCGGGTCAAGGGCGGACTCTCTGTCGACATCGGGGTCAAGGCCTTCCTTCCCGGATCCCAGGTCGATCTGCGGCCGGTGCGGAACCTCGAAGCGCTTCTCGGCGAAAAGGCCCAGTTCAAGATCATCAAGTTCAACAAACGCCGTGGCAACATCGTTCTTTCGCGGCGAGCGCTGCTCGAGACCGAGCGGAAGAAGATGCGCGAGGGCACGCTCGCGACGCTCTCCGAGGGGCAGATCCTCGACGGCGTGATCAAGAATCTGACGGATTACGGAGCGTTCATCGATCTCGGCGGAATCGACGGGCTGCTTCACATCACGGACATGTCCTGGGGGCGCATCAACCATCCCGGTGAGCTCTTCCATGTCGGTGATGAGATCAAGGTCAAGGTGCTCAAGTTCGATGTCGAGGCGGAACGGGTCTCTCTCGGCTTGAAACAGATCCAGCCCGATCCGTGGATCGATGCCGGAATGCGCTATCCGCTGGGGATGCGGATCCGCGGCCGGGTCGTCTCGCTGACGGACTACGGGGCCTTCATCGAACTCGAACCGGGAATCGAGGGCCTCGTCCACGTATCCGAGATGTCCTGGACGAAGCGGGTCAAGCACCCCTCCAAGGTCGTCTCGATCGGGGACGAAGTCGAAGCCGTCGTCCTTGATGTCGACGAGCGGGACCGCAAGATCTCGCTCGGCATGAAGCAGATCGAGGAGAACCCGTGGACGGTGATCGAGGAACGCTATCCCGTCGGAACGCGGGTCTCGGGCCAGGTCCGGAACATCACGAATTTCGGCATCTTCGTGGGACTCGAAGAGGGCATCGACGGTCTCGTCCACGTCTCGGACATCTCGTGGACGGAGCAGGTCAAGCATCCCTCTGACCGTTTCGAGAAGGGCGATGAGGTCGAGGCTGTCGTGCTGAAGATCGACAAGGAGAACGAGAAATTCTCCCTCGGCATCAAACAGCTCGAAGCCAATCCCTGGGACGACATCCAGAAGAAGTACACGGTGGGAAGCGAGGTCACGGGGCCGATCTCCAGCGTGACGGACTTCGGTGTCTTCGTTCGGCTCGAGGAGGGAATCGACGGACTGGTCTACAGCTCCGAGCTGGCTGCCGAACGGATCGAGAATCCGGCCGAACACTTCAAGGAAGGACAGGAGGTCACGGCGCTCGTCGTCAAGGTCGACCCGAACGAGCAGAAGATCTCGTTGTCGATCCGGGCCGTGAACGACAAGGCCGAACGAGCCGCGCTGAAGGAAGTCGCGGCGCAACAATCGGCCAGTCAGACGACGACGCTGGGGGATCTCCTCGCGGAGAAGCTTCAGGCCCAGAAGGTCGGAGAGACGTCGGAATAGCCGATCCAGGGGTGTCCGCCGGAAGGCGGGCGCCCCGGAAGGGCCGGACCGGGGCAACACGTCCGAGGAGAGAGAATGACGAAGAGCGGTCTGATCGAGGAAGTTGCGAAGCGCACGCCGCACATTTCGAAGAAGGACACGGAGGTCGTCGTGAATACGATCTTCGACGCGATGATCGAGGCCCTCCGCTCGGGGGATCGAATCGAGATTCGCGGCTTCGGTTCCTTCCAGGTGAAGATCCGTGAGGCGAGGGACGGGCGGAATCCCAAGACGGGTGAGCCCGTACACATCTCCGCGAAGCGGACCCCGTTCTTCAAGGTCGGCAAGGAGTTGAAGGAGATGGTCGATCGGGGGCCCGTGAGGCCCGCGTCCGCGGAATCGGAGCCGGATACGGTGACCGGGGAAACCGCGACCGGTTGAAGGCATCGCGAGATCGCCCGGAGGATGGAGGGAGGCCGCTCCTCCGACGGGCCATGAGCTGACGGGGAGCGCGGGATCGGCTTCTTTGGGGGAAGAGGCAGCGTGAAACGACTATTTCTGTGGATCGTGGTCGTCGGGTTCTTCGTGGGGGCGCTCTGGATCGGGTGGTCCTTCCGGTCCGGCAACGTGACACCGATCGACCTCGATCTGATCTGGATCCGGATCGCCCACGTCGAGCTCTGGTGGGTGATCCTCGTGGCGATCGCGGTCGGGGCGGTCCTTGCGACGTGCCTGGTCGGGTTCGCCCTTCTTCGGGCCCATTGGCTGAACATCCGATATCGACGGGTCATCAAACGGCTCGAATCCGAACTCCATCAGATGCGGAGCCTCCCGCTTTCGGGAAGTGATGCCCGCCCCGGCGGGGCTTCGGAGGCGCTCGCCGCGTCGGTTCCGGAGAAGGGGTAGGGCGTGGTGGGGCCCAGACGGAGCGCGCTCAAGAAGAAGCAGGACGTCGAGCGGGCCTGGCGACGGAGTCTGCGAGCGGCGGTCGCGGGGGACTGGTCCGCAGCGGAGACCTGGCTCGAGCGGATCGTTGAAGCGGATAGCGGCGATCTGGATGCCTATCATGCCCTGGCGAGGCTCTATCGGCAGCAGGGCGAGGTCGGTCGTGCGATCCGGATGCATCAGAACCTGTTGCTCCGATCCGATCTGGACAGGGAGGCGCGCCGGGAGGCGCTGCTCGAGCTGGCACGGGATTTCGACGTCGGAGGCTATCGCGAGCGGGCCGTCGCGGCCTACGAGGAATACCTGGGCGAGGTTCCGCGGCAGCCCGAGGCGCTCGAGCGTCTCGTGCGTCTGCTCCACGATCTGGGCGAGTTTCCGCGGGCGCTCGCGCTCGTACGACGGCTGCGCCGACGAGACCGGCAGCTCGGCGACCAGCTCGAAAGGGAGGTCCTCCTGTCCCACGCCGAACGCCTCTTCGAGGCCGGCGATCACGAAGGTGCGCGGAAGGTGGTCAAACGCTGCCTGAGGCGCGACAAGCATTGCGGACGGGGTTGGGCGCTGCTCGGCGAGCTCGAGGCCGAGCGCGGCAAGACGGTTCGGGCCCTCGCTGCCTGGAAGAAGGCGGCACGGGCCGCTCCGGAGATCGACGTCGATCTCCTGCCGAAGCTCGCGGCGACCTTCGCGGCGCGGGGGAAGCCCGAGGACTTCGATCGGTTCGTCGAGGGGCTGCTGGAGGAACGCCCGAATGATCCCGCGGCGACGATCGCGCTTGCCCGGGCCCGGGCCGCTCGAGGCGATTCCGGCGGCGCGGTCGAGATCCTGGCTCGTGCCGTGGAGGCGGCACCGGAGGCACTCGATCTGCATGCGGAGCTCGGTCGACAACTGATCGCCGCCGGACAGGAAGCCGAGGCCCTGAAAGCCTATGGGGCCCTGGTCGAGGCCATCGAACGCGGCCAGCCGGGGGCGGACGCTTGAGCCGGTCAGCGCGCGATACGCCGATGATGCGGCAATTCCTGAAGATCAAGTCGCAGGTGCCCGACGCGATCGTCTTCTATCGGATGGGCGATTTCTATGAAATGTTCCTCGAGGACGCGGAACGCGTTGCGCCGATCCTCGACATCACGCTCACCTCGCGTGACAAGGGCAAGCCGGATGCCGTGCCCATGTGTGGCGTGCCCGTCCACGCAGCCGATGCCCATATCAAGCGGCTGGCCTCCCTCGGCCATCGCGTGGCCATCTGCGAACAGGTCGAGGATCCGAAGGAATCCGCGGGCAAACGCCTCGTCCGGCGCGAGATCGTCGAGGTGGTCACGCCCGGCCTCGTCGGTGATCCGGAAGGACTCGACGGGCGCACGATCGTGGCCGTGGCGGCCCTTCATCACGACGTCACCGAACGCCGATTCGGCCTGGCGGTTCTCGACGCCTCGACCGCCGATTTCCGAGCCACGGTCGTTCCGGCCGGAGAGGCGGGGGGGCTCGTCTTCGGGGCGGGTTCGTCCCCTTCCGCGCGCTCCCGCATCCTTCCCGACGAATTGATCCAGGAACTCGGCCGCATCGGACCACGGGAGTTGTTGGTACGGGAAGAACTCGTCGAGGACGTCCGTGTTCTTCTCGAGGACGTGATCGACGGGCTCGTGGTTCGTGGCCTCGGTGCGGATGCCTTCGAGGCGATTCGGGAATGCGGTGACTGGTCCGGCGGATTCACGACGGCATCGGATGCGGGTTCGAAGGCCGCGATCGCCGTGGCGAACTACCTCGCGGAGAATCAACCCTTCGCCGTCGAGAATCCACCTCGCTTGCGCCGATACGAGATCGCGGAGAGCGTGATCCTCGATGCCGCGACGCGACGACATCTCGAACTCCATGAGAACAGCGAGGATCGAGGGCGTGCGGGAACGTTGATCGCCGAGCTCGACGTCACGACCTGTGCACTCGGGGCGCGCAGGCTCGCCCATTGGCTGTCCTATCCGCTCCTGTCGCCCGAGAAGATCCGCAGACGGCAGGACGCCGTCGCGCTTCTGGTCGAGGAGGACCGGATGCGCGGCCGTCTCCGGGAGGCGATGAAACGGGTGCGCGACCTCGAGCGGATCCTTTCGAAGGCGATCCGGCCGGGCGCCGTGCCGAGGGATCTCGGCGTCCTCCGGAGTTCGCTGCAGGCCCTGCCGGATGTCGTGTCCGCCGTACGCAGCGAGCTGTCGGATCGCTCGGATGAGGCGCTCTTCTCGGGGGTACCGCCGGTCGAGACGCCCGTCCTCGAGCTGCCGGAACCCCTGCCCGGACTGACCCGTCTGCTCGAGGAAGGGTTGGTCGACGACCCGCCGGCGATCGCGCGGGGTTCCCGCGGAGCGAACGAAACGGGATATATCCGGGAGGGCTATCGGAGTGATCTCGATTCACTCCGGGAGAGTGCCTCGAAGGGCCGCGAATGGATCGCGGGACTCGAGGCGGAGGAGCGGGCCCGGACCGGCATCGCGTCGCTCAAGGTCCGTTTCCATCCGGTTCATGGCTATTCGCTCGAAGTCGGCAAGGCCCATCTGGACAGGATCCCCGAGGACTACGAGCGGAAGCAGACCCTGGCGAACGTCGAGCGCTATACGACCGAAGCCCTGCGTGATGTCGAAGCGCGGGTCATGGGGGCGAACGAAAAGGCTGCGCGGCTCGAGCGGGAGATCTTCGAGTCGCTTCGCCAGGCGGTCTGTCGCGAGGCGGGCACGATCCGGGAGGCCGCATCGCGGGTCGCTACGCTCGATGCCCTGGCCTCGCTGGCGGAGGTGGCACGCCGGAATCGCTGGGTCCGTCCCGAGGTGGACGAGAGCGAGAGTCTGGAAATCAAGGCCGGACGACATCCCGTCGTCGAGTCGGTCCTCGGCCGTCAGGGGTCGGATGGCTTCGTGCCCAACGACACGCGGCTCGATCCGTCGGGGCAGCAGATCCTGCTGCTGACGGGGCCCAACATGTCGGGCAAGAGTACGTACCTGCGCCAGGTCGCGCTCTGCGTCCTGATGGCGCAGATGGGCAGTTTCG
>DRKE01000501.1 GCA_011051925.1 Deltaproteobacteria bacterium | reverse complement strand
CGTGCCATCTCCCGAGCGAGGAACCAGAGATAGATGCCCTGGCCGCCCGAGTTCATGTTTCCGCGATAGGCGACGTAGGCGATGCGGAGAGGCGGCTCCATCCCTGCGGTCAGGCCGCTGCCACGGCCGGACCGTGCAGGCGTTTCTCGCCGTAGAGGATGATGCTCTTGGGGCAGACGAAATTCAGGAGGCCCTCGAGGCGATCCATCCATCTGGAGGCGGTGGCGCGAATCAGGAATGCCCGGTAGCCCCTCACGAGTCGGCTGCGATCGGCATCCGGAAGATGCATCGCAGAACGCAGCACCCAATAGGGCGTGTGGAAACCGTGGGCGAAACCGCATCCGAGCGTATCGAATCCCGCTGCGGCAAGCCCTTCGGCGAGGTCGCGGGGTCTGAAGATCCGGATATGTCCGCCGGGACTCTCGAAATATTCGTCGCCGAGCCGCAGGTAGAGGTGTTCGCTCGTTGCCGTCGGGATCGTCACTGCGACTCGGGCGCCAGGCTTCGCCACCCGCGCGAGTTCTCGGATGGCCGCGCGATAGTCATGCACGTGTTCCATGACCTCGGAGCAGATGATCCGATCGAAGCTCTCCGAAGCGAAGGGAAGATGGAACGCGTCCCCCTGGAGCATCGCTGCCATGCGTCCCTGCTCGCGTCCCTGCCGCCGCAGGTTCTTCGAGGGTGCACGCATCGACTCGAAGTCGAGATCGAGCCCGACGACCGTGGCCCCCCTCGCGAGCGCGCCGAAACAATGGCGTCCCTCGCCACAGCCCGCGTCGAGCAGGCGATGTCCGGGGCGGACGTCAAGCCGCTCGAGATCGACGGTCAGCAGCATGAATGACCTCCTCGAAGACCTCGACCATCCGGGCGGCCGCCTGGTCCCATTGAAAGATCCGTTCAACGCGCGCGCGGGCGGCCCGGCCCATGCGCTCGGTTTCTTCGGGATCGCGAAGGGTCTCCCACATCGCATCCGCCATCGCCCGCGCGTTGCGCTGGGGAACCAATCGTCCCGTCCGGCCGTCGGTTCCCACGACTTCGGGGAGTGCGCCCGCCGCGTTCGCGATCACGGCGAGTCCGCATGCCATCGCTTCACTCGCCGGAAAGCCGAACCCCTCGAAGAAGGAGGGAACCAGCGCGACCCGGGCGGTCGAATACTGCTCGACGAGTTCGGGCACGGTCAGCATGCGATCGACGACCCGGATCCGTTCGCCGAGTCCGAATCTCCGGGTCAGCCGTGGGACGAGCCCATGATCCGGAATCCGGCCGTCGACGATCTTCAGGGTGACGTGTTCCGGAAGCATCGAGAGCGCCTCGAACATCGTCCCGATCCCCTTCTTGCGATCCTCCGTCCGGCCGACGAAGAGCAGGTCCGCCTCCCTCGCGACATGGCGCACGGGCTTGAAGATCGTCGTGTCGGTTCCGTTGTAGACCACGGGGATCTCCTTTTCCGGAATCCGGAAATAGCGTTCGATCGCCGCGCGGGAGGCTTCGGAAACCGTCACGATCCGTGCGAGCCGGGGAGCGACCGTCTCCTGCATCAGGAGCGGGAAGTAGAGGGTCCGGCTGATCCGCTTGCGCAGCGACGGATCGATCGCGAAATCCGCCTCGCGGTCGATATGGAGTGGATGATGGATCACGGAGACGACCGGGACCCCCATCGCCTGGATCCCCAGGAGTCCCCACGAAAGACTCTGGTTGTCGAAGACGACATCGAAGCGGTAGCGCCGCTGGAGTTCCCCCCAACGCCGCATCAGGCGGAGACCGAAGGTCTGCATTTCAGGAAAGACACCGAAGCGCGACACGCCGAGCTCCCACAGCGACATCGGCTTCAACATCGAGAAGGGCTTCTGCGGGTCGAAGGATTCGGCCGTCGTCCGACCGAAGACGTTGTCGTTCGGGATCTCGTGGAGGGTGATGCCTTCATCGAGTTCAGGGTGGGGCGGACCCGAGAAGACATGGACGTCGTGCCCGGCTCGCTTCCACTCGCGGGCGAGATAGGCCGCATAGATGCCCTGGCCGCCGCAGAACATGTTGCCGCGGTAGGTGAGAAGCGCGATGCGCACAGGCCGGTTCCCCCGTCCGATTCCGGGATCGGAGCTAGACCGCGTCTTCCGCCGTCTTCGAGGAAGAGGCCGCGACCTCCGGTTCGTCGACGCCGGTCGTGTCGGGGGCCGCATCCGCATCGACCTGGATGGTCGCGATCGTATATCCCACCCACGCGACGAGACCGAGGGCAAAGAGCGTCAGGATCGAAACCGGAATCGCGATCGCCCAGTAGCTCTCGTTCAGGATGCCGATGATGAAGAGAAGAGCGGCGAGACCGGCGGCGGCGCAGATCGCCCAGCCCTGGGTGCGGGAGGTTTCGTTCATGATTCCCTCGTGTGGAGGGGCGGGGTAGCGCTCCTCGAATCGGCGGGCAGTATCGTGGATTCCCCTTGACTGTCAAGCACTTGCCACGGGCCAGCGGCTCCCGGGGCGAGCGGCCGGAGCACCTTCGCGCTCCGGATGGGAAACCCTCTGGGGCGGGCAGGCGGCCCGTCCCGGTATAAGATCCCGCCATGCTGGTCGTCGGCCTGATGTCGGGCACTTCCGCGGATGCGATCGATGTCGCACTGGTCGACTGGCCCGAGGCCCCGGCTGCGCATCCCTTCGAACTCGTGGCCTTTCGCGAATTTCCCCACCCGGAGTCCGTCCAGAAGGAGATCCATCGTCTGGCGGCGGGGGACCTTCCGGCCGTCGGGATGCTCGAGGAGCTCATCCGACTCGACCGCGTCCTGGCCGATGCTTTCGCGGACGCGACCCTCGAGCTCGTCGCGGGGGCCGGGATCGGCCTCGATCGGGTGGACGGCGTCGCTTCGCACGGACAGACCGTGGCGCATCATCCCGAACACGGAGGCAGTCTCCAGATCGGTTGCCCCGCGCGCCTGGCCGAGCGTCTGCGTCGCCCGGTGATCGCCGATTTCCGTCGGCGGGACCTGGCCATGGGCGGGGAGGGCGCTCCGTTGGCGCCCTTCTTCCATCATGCGGTCTTTGCGGATCCGACCGAGAATCGCGGGGTGCTCAATCTTGGTGGCATTGCCAATCTGACCTGGCTGCCGGCGGGGGGAGGAGCGGAGGACGTCGTCGCCTTCGACGTCGGCCCCGCGAACGCGCTTCTCGACGCAGTCGTCTCCCTGGCGACCGGCGGACGCGAGCGATTCGATCGGGGCGGCGCCCGTGCCCGTTCGGGCCAACCGGTCTCGGGCTGGCTCGAGGAGCTGTTGAGCGATCCCTACCTGCAGCGCCCACCCCCGAAATCGACCGGGCGGGAGCACTATGGCCTGGCGGAGGCACGATCCTGGCTCGAGCGCGCGAATCGTGAGGGCGTTCCTCTCCAAGATCTGCTCGCGACCCTCGTGGCGGCGTCGAGCCGGGCGGTGGCGATGGCGTGGCACGACCTGACGCCGAGCGGTACAGGGGGAGGAGGGGCACGACTCTTCGTCGGTGGGGGTGGCGTGCGCAATGCCTTCGTGATGGAGTCCCTCGCCCGCGACCTCGAGGGCGTCATCGTCGAGAGCATGGAAGCGGGGGGTGTTCCCGCGGATGCGGCCGAGGCGATGGCGTTCTCCTTGATGGGACGCAATGCGTTATGCGGCCTTCCGAATCAGCTTCCTCAATGCACGGGGGTTCGGGAGGCGCGGGTGCTTGGCGTGATCCATGGCGGCGAGTGGCGTCGGGCGGCCTCCGTCGCACCCTAAATGGTGTTTCGAAGAATGGGTCTCGGGGATCGGGACTTCGAGGATTTCGTTTCGGATGGGATCTTCATAGGGCGTATCGGAGGTCGTGGACCCGGTTGTTGGGGATCCTCCGGGTCAGGATGCGCCCCTCGTAGCAGCGCTTCAACCATCGCCCGAGCTCGACCTCGTGGGGGAAAAGCCTTCGGGACAGGATCTCTTCGATGGGAAGTCGGTGGGGCAGGATGCCCAGGGCGACCGCGGGGGGTTCGTCCCGCCGGGCTTCCGAACGCGATTTCACGTAGTTGCGCCACACCACCCAGATGGCGGCCTGGTAGAGCGCCGCCTGTCGGCGCTTCGAGAAGGCCAGGGTCTCCCGCTTGTGATTGGCGCTGCTGTGGCGCAACAACAGATCGGCCAGGTTGACGGGAAAGAGCGGGTTGCG